>CAZFQW010000069.1:896-10699 GCA_964521225.1 uncultured Roseobacteraceae bacterium | reverse complement strand
GCCCCAAAATTAAATAATAGAAATACAAGCGTAATTATCAGAATACAAAGCTGATTAAATCTCATAAGATTATTTCTTTTATTGGCATTAATAAAACGTTTTGTAGTTTTTATTCTATTGATAAACTGTTAATACTTACTTAACAGATGTTGTAGCATAAAGAAGCGTACTACTTGTGATATTTGCAAACATTTAGAATGTATTATGTCTAGCGAAGAAGTAAATACTCAAAATAAACGGAACAGGTTTTTAACGGGAGTAAGAGGGAAACTAATTCTTTCATACCTTTTGTTTGGAGCCGTAATGGTGATGGCACTTGTTGCTTTTTCGTGGTTTATTAACCAAGAGAAACAAATACAATCGACCATTGGCACATTAACCAATGTTGCCCGAAAAGTACAGGCGGCTAATAGCTTAGAAAAAGATTTTTTTATTATAGAAGCTATTAACACACAATTTTATGAAACAGGAGAAAGTAATTTTATTAAGCAGCACAAAAATCTTTTAACAGAAATTAAAAATGAGCTAGTACTTATTAAAGTAAGTAGTGGGCTTATTAAAGAAATAAATTTAGTAAAAGTTGATTCGGCACTGCTAAATATAGCCAAGTTTGAAACTGTGTTTGACAGCTTAGTAAAGGAAATTCTAAATAGAGGGTTTAAAAGTTATGGAAACGAAGGCGACATGCGCCGAGCCATTAGTAGGGTTGATAACTCTGGTTATGAGGTTAATAAAGCACTTATTTTAAATATCAGAAGACACGAAAAAGACTATCTTTTAAGAAAAGATAAAACTTATATCCTGAAATTAAACAGTGCTATTGAAGAACTACAAAATTATGTAAATGAAAATTTGAACGATAACTATGGTAAAATTTTAATTAATAGCTCTTTACAACAGTATAAAATTTCTTTCTCGAACATTGTTGTCTCCGATAGTATCATTGGTTTTAAAGGGCAGAAAGGGCTGAGAGACCGATTAAATATACTTTCAGATGCTATAGAAACTGATATTTTGGGTGTTGAGCAAAGTGTAGTTGAAAATGCTGCCATTACCCGTACAAATGTAGAGACTTCCCTTGTATTCATATTTGTGCTTTTAATAGCACTTACACTAGTGCTTAGTTCGGTATTATCTTCGAGAATTACGCGACCATTGCGCTTACTTTCTGGCTCTATCAGAAATGTGGTAGAAAAACAGTTTGACGAAAACGTGCAACTCTATAGCCCCGATACACACGACGAACTAAAACAGCTTTCTATAGATGTTAGCTTTATGCTTAACCGCGTGAAGGCAAGAAATAAAGAGGTTTTTGCTCAAAAAGAGCAAATTTCTGAGGCTTACGAAAACGTAAAGCAACTTCAAAAAATGGGGCAGGATATCAGTGCGGAGCTTTCCATAGAAAAAATTTCCCAAAAACTATATCAACATATCAGCGTTTTTCTGCCTTCTAACCTCTTTTTTATAGGTATCCGCGACGAAGAAAACCAACAACTTGAGTTTAGAGGTGGCGTTAGCAAGGGGAAACCGTTAAAAACTTTCACGATTGCTTACAATAAAAAAAACAAGTTGGCCATTTGGGTTTTAGATAACCAAGAAGAAATTATTTCGGGAAATTTTAGCGAAGAACTTTCCACTAAGTATATCGGTTTGGAAAGAACTTTAGAAGGAGAAGGTAACGAAAGTGTAATTTATCTACCCCTAACCTCTAAAGACCGAACAATTGGTGTACTAAGTCTGCAAGCAATTAGTGCCAATCTTTATGACGAATACCAAGCAAGTATTTTAAAAAATCTGGTACTTTACGCTACTTCTGCCATTGAAAACGCTTCGATGTACGAAATATTAGAAGAAAAAGTAGAAGAAAGAACGCAAGAAGTCTTACACCAAAAAGAAGAAATTGAAGCCCAGAAAGAGCGTTTAGAAAAGTCGTTCAACAACGTGAAATTACTTAGCGAAATTGGGCAATTAATTACTAGTTATCTTTCTCTCGATAAAATTTCGGAACAGGTATACGAAAGTATAAATAATTTAATGGATGCCCCTATTTTTGGTATTGGCATTTTCGATGAAAAAGAAGGGGTAATTGAGTTTAATACTTCTATTGAAAATTATAAAGTGTTGCCTCCTTTCTCGTACAACATTCACGACGATGAAAGCTACTCTGTATGGTGTATTAAAAATAAAAAAGAAATTGTAATAGGCAACGTACTAGACGAATACAGTCAGTATATCCCCTCACTAGGGCATCTGGCTACTGATGTAGGTACACCCAATTCAATTATTTATATGCCTATTTGGACAAAAGAACACGTAGTAGGCGTTATCTCTATCCAAAGTTATAAGAAGAATGCTTACAGCGAGTATCACCTCGATATTTTGCGAAACCTTTCTATTTATTTGGGGATTGCCCTAGAAAACGCTTCTATTTACAATCAGATTCAGAAACAAAAAAATCAGATTCAAGAAACGAATAAAAAAATTACGCACAGTATCAATTATGCGAGCAGAATTCAAAACGCAATTCTGCCTAGTATAGAAAAAATCCAGAAGGAACTACCAAAGTCGTTTATATTTTTTAGGCCTAGAGATATTGTAAGTGGCGATTTTTATTGGTTTGCAAAGAAAAACGACAAAATAGTAATTGCTGCCATAGATTGTACGGGTCATGGCGTTCCTGGCGCATTTATGAGTGTAATCGGGAACGATTTGTTGCAGCAAATAGTAGTACAAAAAGAGCTAACCGACCCCGGAGAAATCTTAACGGAAATGCACATTAATTTGGCTAAGTTATTAGAACAAGGTGGCCAGCAAGTAAGAGATGGAATGGATATTTCGCTTTGTGTAATCAATAAAAAGAAAAAAGCGATTGAATTTGCTGGAGCCAACAACCCCATGTTGTTTATTCAGAGTGATATTTACGGCACCAACCAATTATATAGAATTAAAGGCGAAAAGTTTTCCGTTGGTGGGATGCACAAAGAAAGCAAAGGGCAAAGAAAATTTAAAACACATACTATTAAAACCTCTGAACCACTAGAAATTTGGGCAAATGCTGGTGAAAAAGAAGCTTTTGAAGACACTCCTAAAATAGTAAAATCCGATACAACAGTCTATTTATTTTCCGATGGTTTCCAAGATCAATTTGGGGGAAAAGATGGGCGAAAATTTATGGCAAAGCGCTTCAGAGCATTATTATACGACATCCACCAAAAACCAATGAGTCAACAAAAAAAACTGCTTGAAAATAAATTAGACGAATGGCTCGAAGGAGATGGAAAAAACTACAGGCAGCTTGACGATATTTTGGTAATTGGTTTCAAAATATAACCTTTCTTGAAAACTATTTTTCTCATTTTTATTTTAAAAATTAAATAGCTATGAAATTAATTATTAAATGGCTTTTCAGCCTTTTTTTAATCAATACAATTATTTTAGGGAGCAATGCCCAAGATTTGAAAATAAAAGGGAGCGATACCCTCTATCCTCTTGTATCCTCGTTGGGCACAGTTTATAACGAAGAAAATAACGATGCTTCTGCAATAAAAGTAGAAGGAGGTGGAAGTGGTACTGGTGTAAAAGCCTTATTGGAAAATACGGTGCATGCTGCTATGGCATCTCGCGGCCTGAAAGTTAACGAGAAACAAGCCCTTGGACAATTTGAAGAAGTGATTATCGCTTATGATGCGCTTTCTATTATCGTTCACCCTAGTAATCCTGTGGAGCAATTAACCAAAGTGCAATTGAAAGATATTTTTACAGGTAAGATAACTAATTGGTCTGATGTAGGAGGTAAAGATTTGCCTATCACAATTTACAGCAGGCTCTCTAGTTCTGGTACTTACGATTTTATGATTTCTACAGTATTAGATGGCGAAGCCTTCCACGGTGCTTCTTCGGGCAAGGCTTCAAATGCAGGAATTGTGCAATCAGTTGCCGAGAACCCCGCTGGCATTGGCTATGTAGGTTTAGCTTATGTAGAAGATGTGGTAAAACCTATTTCCGTTTCGTTCAATGGCGATTTCGTTCGCCCTACGTTCAAAAATGCACTCGATAAAAAATACCCAATTTCACGCCCTTTATATTTATTCTATAAAAAAGAAACGCAAGTAATTATTGGAGGTTTTGTCGATTTTATACTAGCACCGTTCGGGCAAAAAATTGTTACCCACAAAGGATATATTCCTGCAAAATTTTAAATTCAAGTATGAATGCCAATCCAATTTCCTACTAATACCGACCTCCCTGCTTTACAGTTGTACATAAAAAAAATATGTGAAGAAAGAGGTTGGTCTCAAGATTCTCCCGAAGAAAAATTCATTTTATTTATGGAAGAAATTGGTGAATTGGCAAAGGCAATCCGCCAACAGAAAAACCTCTACAACGAACATACAAAGTTTAATCCGCTAAATTTAGCGGAAGAGTTTGCCGATGTGTTAAGTTATTTGCTCGATTTGGCTAATGTTTTCGAAGTTGACTTGGCAACTGCCTTTAAGGCTAAAGAATTAATTAATTCAAAAAGAAATTGGGATTAAATTTCAATTTCTTTTTGAATTAAAATAACGAATAACATCTTTCATGAGCAGTACTCTTATTTTTTCTTCTAGAATAGTCTCGAAAGGAAAACCTAAAGAAATTACACTGTATTTGCCTTTATAAGCTACACCTGCACTTTTAGAATTACTGTAACGAAAAACCGTTTTACCTTCAGAACTAGCGGGTTCTATTGCGTCGGGGGCTTCTACCTTATAAATTGACTTGTTAAAAGTATTATTAAATTTTAATTCTTTGAATGAGCTGAAGTGTTTATCAACTGATTTTATTATTCCCTTTTTACTTGCGTGGTTGGTTCTCCATTTTAATTTTAGAACTTCGTTCGCAAATTTAATATCAGGATGATTTTTAGGTTTATTTTCTTCTAAATCAGTTCCTATGTAAGCCCCTGAAACAAAGAGTTTTCCTCCACTATCTAAATATTTTTTGATTTGCCACTGCGCTGCCTGAGGAAATGCTCTAAAGCTTGTATCGGATAAATATTTAGGCATTGGGGTGCTTTTTTCTTCTCCCAAAATCCAATCTACAAAAGCATAAGTTGAGAGGTTCACCTCGCCATTTTCTACCGACTCATCGCTCGAAGAGGCAAAGCTATAGCCATTGTCTTTAAGGGCTTTTCCATGAATATAGGGGAAATTAAAAGTGTTCCCTGCAATTACTTGTGTTTCATAATCGGAGTGGCTAGCCCCGTGTCCGGGTGCATCGTCGTCGAGCCAAGGCGAATCAGGGTTAAAATCGTATTGCTCACCTACAAAACTCAAATCGTACTTATCTGGCACACCTTCATCCAAAAAATTGATAAAGCCCATAAATTTTTCGGTATTGATTGATGCTGGCGCACACACCCTATCAAAAGCATTTACAATAAAAGCAGTAGGTGCTTCTTTAGCATAAATACAAGCACTTAAAATTTCTGAGGGAAAACTTTCACCTCCTTTATTTACTGCTATAATTTTAAAACGATAAATCTGTTTTAATTCGATTTTATCAAAAATAAAGTTTGTATTTTCGGTAAAGATACCGTTGTCAAATCCTTTATTTCCTAATGCTTTATAAACAATGTAGCCCTCTGGCTTGGCGGTAGGTTCAAGCGAATCGAGTGTCGCTTTCCACGAGAGTTTTATCCTCGATTCCTCTATAATTTCAGTTTGAAAAGATTGAATAGGCAATGGTTGTACTACGCATGGCTCGTTATGGCTATCGCTCAGATATTTAAGAATCCCCTTGTAAACCGAGCGGCTTACATCGAAACGAAATCTTGGGTCTAAGGCAAATTTCATATCTAAATAATTATGATGGGAAAGTAATTCTAACAACGCTGAAGGCACGGCCGGGCGAAACGCCTCGCTGTAATCTTTGTCCCATAGCCCTCGCCTCGTCCAAGTTGAGTCGTATTTCAGTCTTAAGTCTTCTACAATTTGCGTTTGGAGAATATCCGCAAAATCTCGGTTTGCCATTCTGGAAACTCCATCGGGGAATAAGCCCTCATCGGCTGCGGTCGAGTGAATCATTAAAGTGCCTACTACGGTATCGTTTCGGGTAAAACCTGCATCGGTATGGAAGGCAAGCGATAAATCAACAGGGATTCCCAAGCCTTTCGCTTCTCTGTTTTTTTCTGGGCCAAAAGGGGCACCTTTCAAATAATTCACCCACTCGCCTCTACTTTGGTAATCGTCTTTGTAGTCGTTATTTTCGTTGAGATGATATACCAACGTATCGTGAATACCCGCATACTGAAAATAATAGCGAGAAGCCTCTAAAAAACGAGGAAATCCACTCACTTTCCCGTTTCTTGATACATTGCCCATTCCTCCGCCAAAGCGCACTGCATCGGCAGTTATTATTTTGTCTTGATCCGTAGAGAAGTTGCTTAACAGTACCGCGCCTTCTTGCTCATTTCTTCCTTTTTCAAAGTAGAAAGTTCCTAAATAAAGCCATGTACCCCCACCAATTTTTTGATTTACCTTAAACACCGTTTCCCCTCCGCTATGCTTCACTGTATAAAATGCTGATTCGGTACTTTCGGCTAAAGATTGGTAAGAAATGTACACTGCATAATCGCCTTTTTCGGGAATTTGCGGTATCCACTTAACACTTGCCATTTCTTTTTCAGAAGTGGTTGAGTATTTAGAAGTTCCTAACGCAAAAGGGTTCATTTCTTCTGCATAAACACCTTCTCCTACTCCAAAACCCTTCTTATCAGTCGTTTTCCATTGATATTTTTCAGATAACGATATTTCGTAATATTGGTTTTTAACTTTCCCATCATTATCTACAATTATCTCATTCGTTTGCCAATCTCTTTCTCTAGGTAAAAAAACATTGGCACCTGCATTTTCGAGCATTGGTGTTAAATAGGGTAACACAAACGACATCTGAAGTATGTCTTCTACCGTCTGAAAAGCTCTTGCTCTTTGCCACTCCCAACGATCGAGCGAAGGTTCGTAATACCAGCCATGAGAGTGCCACAGAGCAATGTTTTTATCTTTCAAACCTGCGGAAACGTTATATAACTCATTACTTATTTGTACAATATCGGCGGCTCTATCTGTATTTATTTTAGGAAGCCGAGCCGAATCTATACTTTGATTTGCTCTGTAAATGTTAGGAATAAGAGATTTTAATTGCTTTTTATTGCTATAAATACTGATTTTATATTCTTTAAAATCATCTCCTAACACACTACTAACCTGTTCTGTTATTTCTTCTACTGCACGGGTTCTCATGGGGATGTAAGCCAATACAGTATTCAGATAGATTTCCACTTCTTTATTTTTAGTGGATAAGGAAATTCTATTGAGTTTGACTGTCCCAATTACTGGAAAAGATGCATTTAAACTGTCTAAATACTGCTCAATTTTCATTTTAGCCACTGACTGCGTTTGTGCTTTAATATGAATAAATGAGCTAAAACATAAGGCAAAAAAGAGTGTAAGAAGTCGTTTTGTAATCAGCATTTTCTGCAAATTAGGATGGATAATGGCATTTTTTGTCATGAGTTGTAATGAGTAAGAAGTAGAAGAAATAAATAATTACGATAAATTAAACGGAGCATTAAGTCGATAAACAAGTAAAAACTCGTGATATATAACGAATCCATGTTATAAACATATCCTCTTTTATCAAACCCTTATTTAAGTACTTAGTAATCAACTTTTTGCATATAACGGCAAGCTTTTGTACTCAAATATTAATAAAAAAATATCCTTTATATGGTTTCTAAAGAACTACATTATAATATTTCACATAAAGAAGAACAGCTAATTAAAGAGGTTGAAAATCTTAACCAAATGGTTGAACTCTTTGCCTACAGTACTTCGCACGATTTAAAAGCACCTTTAAGCACTCTTTCGGGTTTAATCTCTCTTTTAAAAAAAGAAGGTGTAAAAAAAGAAGCTAAAATATATCTGAAAATGATGGATAAAATTATTTTACAACAAGAGTTTTTTCTCCATAATATCACAGATCTGCTTAAAAATGCACGTACAGGTATTGAGTTAGAAGCAATTGATTTTGAGTCTATTATCTTAGATAGTTTTAGACAGTTTGGGTATTTGAGTCATGTGAAACATATCGAAAAACAAATCGCTATTAAAGGGAAAGGGCGGTTTCTTTCAGATTTGGTAAGGGTGAAAGTTGTGTTGCATAACCTTATTTCAAATGCTATTCGATTTCAGAGCCAAACAGAGCAAAATCCTTTTATTAGCGTAAAAGTTAGTTTTAATATTAGAGAAGCTACGATTGTAATTGAAGATAACGGAAAAGGGATTGAAGAAAAGTACCTTGATAAAATTTTTAATATATTTTTCAGAGCTACAGAAAGTGATACGGGTAACGGCTTAGGGCTTTATATTACCAAAGAAATGATTGCAAAGCTTAAAGGAGAAATTACAGTAAAAAGTAAGATTAATAAGGGCACTATCGTTAAAGTTAAGTTACCAAATCGTCTTTCTATTGATTAACTATATTATAAATACTAAATTAAATCATAATTAAATAAACTATCATGCTATTTAATCTTTTAGATTATCATGTTAAAATGGACAATCAGCAGGTGGTTCTTTACTACAAAGGCCCTTTTGATGATACTATTTTAGCTAATATTAGTAATCATCTACAAAATTCTTTTGAGAACAATCCCAAGGTGGGCAGGAGGGTGTTTGCTGCCTTTATAGAAATGGCTCAGAATATTGCCTTTTATTCTTCTGAAAGAAACCTATTTACCCCAAATAAAGATAAAAACCAGAGAGGTGTTGGTACTTTTGCCATCTATGAACACGATAGCCTACTGACGCTTATCTCTGGAAATGTAGTTGAAAACACAAAAGTAGTTTCGTTGATTAATCGCTGCGAAACAATTAACCAACTTGATAGAGATGGCTTAAGAGAACTGAAAAGAAAATGGCGAAATCAGAATATGGGTATGGACCACAAAGGTGGAAATATAGGGCTTGTTCAAATTGCGCTAAAATCTGAACATCCCTTACATATCGAGATGATTGAAATAGATGAAGAACACTCCTTCTTTATTCTTTCTACCGATATGGAGAAAGATATGGATTAAAATATACTTCTTTTTAAAATTAAAGAAAATGTTTTGCTTTCATTCCTGAGCAAAATTTCCTTTATATAAAAACAAAAAAAGCACTATCCATTTATAGAATAGTGCTTTAAAAAAAGAGTTATAAAATTATGCTATTTGTGTTTCAATTCTTCCTGCTAGGTCTGGCTTGCCAGAGGCTCCTACTACTTTATCCACTATTTCCCCCCCTTTAAAGTACACCATCGTAGGGATGCTACGGATTCCGTATTTTGCAGCTGTTTCAGGGTTAGCATCAACATCTAACTTTGCTATCACTGCTTTACCGTCGTAATCGGTAGCAAGCTCTTCAATTACAGGAGCCATCATAATACAAGGCCCACACCATGTAGCCCAAAAATCAACAACAACCGGCTTATCAGATTGTAACACTAACTCTTCAAAGTTTTGGTCTGTTACATTAATTGCTTTTCCCATTTTTCTAAATAATAATTCTGAATTGTATATAAAAATCTATAATTAAGAAACGCCTACATATTAGATATGGTTTTACTGCCGCTTCCGAACTTAAAAGCAACTTGGCAACAGGAAAGTTCAAAATGATTGTACCACTTCTTGCAACACTTCCCTTTTTACTTCATGTCCTCCGGTAAAGGTAATTAACTTCGGAGGTAAACATAAATCAGAAATTAATTTAACTTGGTCTTCA
>CAZFQW010000069.1:0-886 GCA_964521225.1 uncultured Roseobacteraceae bacterium | reverse complement strand
AAAGGATTAATCCAATGGTTGGATTATCTCCTTTTAATTTCACTTGGTCTTCAATTCTAAAATAATTGAGGTACTCGTCTTCATTACCAATCAGCAGAAAAATTTGTGCGTTGTCATCAACAAATTCTAAGTCATTTTTTGAGATTTCGGTAGGAAAAGCCCCCGCCCATAAAATCAGTTTTTTAAAAGGAATTTTAAGATTTACTGCCCATCTACAAATTGTGGCTACCCCCTGCGAAAACCCAAGCAAAACCAGTTCTACACCTTCTAAATCGATGTTTTTAAGTTCTTCAAAGTATACTTTTTCTAAGTAGCTTAACTGGTTTTGAAGGTATATTTCTTTATTTTCTTTCGTTAGCCACGATGCGCCTACTTTACCATAATTAGCATCTAGATAAAACTTAGAAAGTCCTTCTGGGGCAACAATATAATGTACCTTTTCATCTAAAATATCAAACCTTCTAACAAAATATTTTGCAAGCTGTCCGTAGCCATGGCAAACTAACCAAACATATTTAGTTTTATCAGAAAAAGTATTTTTTGTAATGTAAGATGCCTCAGTTGAAATGGTAATATTCTTTTGCACAATATATTTTGCTTATAATACTATAATAATTAATGATTAAAACATCATCTGTAATTTAAGCTTTTATATGCTTTTTAAATGTATTTACCCAAACTTAACTTTTTATCGGTTAGAGTTATGCTAGGTTTCTCAAAATGCTAAATATTAAAATCAAAACAGTGCAGTTTTCAAATAACAAGTAATTTTTAATTTTGATAATCAGACACTTACAATATCATACATCGTTTTAGGTAGTATATATTTTAACTTAAGTACCGATTCAAAATTAAATATAACTAAAATAAATATTTGGAAAAGTTA
>CAZFQW010000068.1:0-10759 GCA_964521225.1 uncultured Roseobacteraceae bacterium | reverse complement strand
AAACTACTTTTTATACTTAAAAAAAGCATTCCCATTATGTTTTTGATACTCTTAGGGTGTGGAGTGCTTACCTATCTTTATGTCCGTTGGAGTAAAGAAATTTACCAGGCAACTGCTTCAATTCAACTAGAGTTTAAAAGTACTTCTAACCTAGCAGGTTTAAATTTAGCCTCTGGGTTCGATGAAGGAATAGACGCCGTTAACCTAGCCGTTGAGCGCGAGCTTATTCGCTCTAAGCTCATCTATGAAAGGGTGATAGACTCTTTAAACCTTGAAGTAAGTTGTTTTATTAAAGGCGAGATTCTCAGTACCGAACGGTATCCTAGCAAACCCTTTGAACTACTGTTTAATAATATTCCGCAAGAACTTTACGATCAACCTCTCTTTATCGAAGTTTCTGAAAATGCCTTAGACCAATATGACCTTACTTTTGAAGACGAAGCAGTAGGCACCTTCCCTTTTGGAGAAACTGTTACTATTGCTAATTTCAGCTTCAGAATTGTAAAGGGGAAAGGGTTTAACCCTGCCGTAGATACAAAAGGACAGTACTATCTTATTGTAAATAGTAAAATCAGTTATTATAATTATTTCAATCAAAATTTAAGTGTAGTTGCCCAAAATGCTAAGCGACTAAGTATTCAGTTTGAAGATAATAGTAGGATTAAAGCAATTGATATTGTTAGAGAAACTACAGAAGTTTACGAAACTGTTTCTATTGAAAATAGAAACAGGGTTTTTGAGCAAAGCATTGTTTTTCTGAACTCCGACATTAAAAAAAATAGAGATAGTTTAGAAAAATATGAAAAAGACCTCTTCGATTACAACAGACAAAATCTTTTTGCTCCTGTAGAAAGAGATTTCCAAAGTGCTTTTTCGCGCTTAAAGGCATTAGAATCGGATCGAAAAGATACCGAGCAAATGCTCAGTAATTACGATAGAATAGTAGATGCTGTTCTCAGCGATTCTAATTCGACCTATTTAGAGGTGATTTCAACACTTACCCAAGACAATCAGCTAATTAGCGTTGTTCAGGATATTAAAGCTACTAAAGATGATATTGAACGAATAGGTGCTTCGTATAAAGAAACCACATCGGCACTTCAACAGCGACAAGCTGAGTTCGAGAAAAGTAAGCTAGAGCTTTTCACAATTATAAGTTATCAGCAGTCGATTTTAAGGAGGAAAATTAATGACCTCAGCAAACAAATTCTAGCCATTGAAAACGGTAGTTACGACTACCAAACTCAGGACCCTCTTATGAGTCGTTTACAACTAAGTAAATCTATTTACTCTAATATTGTAAGCACCTTATCGAACAAAGTAATTGAGATGAAAATCTCTAAAGCCGGAACAGTCCCTAATTTCAGGATACTTGCCCCATCAAATGCTTCCATGACTCCGATTGCTCCAGTAAAAACCGTGATATACGGAATTGGTGGTGGGTTAGGAATCGTTTTATGCGTACTCCTAGTACTAATTAGGTACTTATCGCAGAATAAAGTAAACGGTTTACGAGAAGTTAGCAGACTAGCACGTGCCCCAATTTTAGGGATAGTGCCGAAGTACGAGAAACAGTCCATGAAATACTCTCAGTTGGTAGTAAATATTAATCCAAAGTCTTCTATTAGCGAAGCAATGCGCTCAATCAGAACCAACCTTGACTTTCTTAATACCGCAAAAACAGAGCGTATCATCAGTGTAACATCCACCATTAGTGGCGAAGGAAAAACATTTGTTGCCATCAATCTGGCAGGAATTATAGCGATGTCTGGCTTAAAAGTGGTTATTCTCGATTTAGACTTACGAAAGCCCAAGGTTCACTTAGGTTTCGGGGTAGATAACACACAAGGCGTTTCCTCTATTTTGGTAGGAAAAAGTGATTTAGATGATTGTATGCACGACTCAGCAATCAAAGAATTAAAATTCATTTCCGCAGGCCCTTTGCCGCCCAATCCGTCAGAACTTATTATGTCCGAAGCATTCAACAAGCTTACAAACGATTTAAAAGAGCGATTTGATGTAATCGTATTCGATACTCCTCCTGTAGGGTTAGTAACCGACGGTATTATTGCGATGAGTAAAGCCACCTTACCTATTTATGTAGTTAGGGCAAATTACTCGCGCTTACATTTTATATACAATGCCAACAATTTAATACAATCCAAAAAATTCAAGAACCTTTCGATTGTGTTAAACTCTGTAGATTTTAAAAATACATACGGCTATGGAGGGTACGGTGGATACGGATACGGTGGATATGGGTATGGATATGGGTACGGATATGGGTACGGATATGGCAATAAATCGGGTTATGGATACTACGAAGATGATTTTAAAAAACAATCTTTTATCAAAAGGTTGTTTAGTAAGAAAAAACAGAAATAAAATTGAATATTCTAATTACAGGAGCTCCAGAAGCATCTTCGTATGCGTCTATTGTTGGAAGATTGTGTATAAGTTACCCAACTTATTTATTTCAAACAGAAATGCCTGTTAAGGAAGGTGCTAAGTTTACTTTATTACAAGGCTCATCGGATGATATTTCTCTTTTTGAAAGTGCGTTCCAACAAGTTGATCTAACCACTTTATTTTTAGAAAAGCCCAAAAGTGGGGATCTTAGGCTAATTCCCCTTTTAGAAAAAGTTAAGCTTACTTTAGATATCGGAATTCATCTTAATAAAAAAGTTTTAATAGTATCCGATGCTAACAAAGAGCTAACAGCCTTAACCGATAAGCAGGGAAAGGGCGAATGGCGGTCGAGCAGTGAAAATTCTAATTGGGTTCGTTTTCAATATTTAGTAGAGCAGGAAGTAGAAAGAGCTAGAGCCGAAAATTTGGAAACCACCATTTTATGGCATTCGCCAATTCAAAAAGAAAAAACAATATACCAAAGTATAAATGCGCCCACTTCGTTTTGTTTGAATACCTCAGAAAATCAACTTTTTGCAGAAATCACCTATTTAGTTGAGCATAAAGGCGGTTGGAAAGATAAATACTTTTTAGCCGGCGAACCTTCACCCACAGATTTAAGGCCTTTCCATCAACCTAAAAGAAAAAGCTTTTTTCAAAAACTCTTTGGTAAAAAAGAAAGCACAAACACCCAGTGGAATGTTGTTGATAAATCGTTTATAGAAAATGATTTACCCAATCTACTCACTGAATAAAATTCTCATTAAAGAGAAATAAAAAAAGCCAAGACCTATCAAATAAGTACTTGGCTTTTTTGGCATTGAAACGAATAATTACAAATTGTTCAACACAAAATCGGTCATCATTTTATATAAATGGATTCTGGCATTATCTCTTCTTATACCGTGAGCACGGTTAGGATAGAAAAATGAATCGAACTGCTTGTTGGCTGCAATAAGAGCATCTTGTAACGCAACTGCATTTTGGAAATGCACGTTGTCGTCGCCGGTACCATGTACTAATAAAAACTTACCCTTCAATTTATCTACATGCGAAAGTGGTGAGTTGCCATCGTAGCCACTCGGATTGTTTTGGGGTAAGCCTAAATATCTTTCCGTGTAAATAGTATCGTAAAATCTCCATGTGGTTACAGGTGCTACTGCAATTCCTGCCTTAAAATAGTCGGCACCACGCATCATGCACAAAGAAGACATATAGCCTCCATAGCTCCATCCCCATATTCCTATTCTTTCGGCTGCTACATAAGGGAGTGTTTGTAAGTATTTTGCTGTTTCTATTTGGTCTTCTACTTCATACTTGCCTAGCTGTCCGTAAGTCATTTTTTTGAATTCCGAACCTCTTGCGCCTGTGCCTCTGCCATCTACTACAACAATTATGTAGCCTTGTTGCGTAAGCATTTGATGCCACCAAAAGTTACCACCTCCCCAAGAGTTGGTTACCTGCTGCGAGCCCGGCCCACTATACTGAAACATTAATACGGGGTACTTTGTGCTTTCGTTAAAGTCTATCGGTTTTAGCACATAGCCATTTAGTTCTATATTTTCGCTTGTTTTAAAAGTAAAAAGTTCTTTGGTAGCCATTCCATACTTTTTGGCTGTCTCGGCGAGTTCAGCATTATCCACTAGTGTTTTTACCTCTTTGTTTTTCTTGATTTCAAAAAGCTTGACAACCTGTGGTTGGGTAGTATTGCTATAATAGTCGAAGTAATATTTAAAGTCTCTGCTGATGTTTATTCTGTGCATACCTTTTACACTCGTAAGCTTTGCCTTTTTACCTGTCGAAAGCTCAGTCGAATAAAAATGACGCTCTAGGGGAGAATCTTCCGCAGATACATAATAGACTACAGGCTTTTTCTTTGTTTCGTCAATCCCTAAAAAAGTGGTTACCTCCCATTTGCCTTTCGTAATCTGCTGTACTTCAGTCCCTTCCATATCATGGAGGTATAAATGTTTATATCCATCTTTTTCGCTTGAACGCAAAAAGTGTTTACCATCTTCTAGATACACTAAAACTTCGTCGGTAACATCAACATAAGTATCGCTATTTTCTGTGAATACTGTTTTGGCTGAGCCATCGGTGCCATTTACATGTAAAATATCAAGTTGATTTTGCAAACGATTCATTCGCCTTACAGAAAGAAGATTTGCATCTTTAGTCCATTCAATACGAGGAATGTATTGGTCTTTTTCGCTGCCTAAATCTACCTGTACTTTTTTGTTTGAATCTATATTGTAGATAAAAAGTGTTACGTGTGCATTCGCCTCTCCAGCTTTAGGATATTTAAACTTGTAGTCTTCGGGGTATAGGCGCTGCCCTCCGTCGGGCCACATTTGCATATTATATTCTTTTACGTGGCTTTCATCGAAAGTACAAAATGCTATTTTCTTGCTATCGGGCGACCAAAAAAATGCTTTGGTAATGGAAAACTCTTCTTCGTATACCCAATCGGTACTTCCGTTAATGATGTGGTTCCACTTACCATCGTTGGTAATTTGTGTTTCTTTCATATCAGAAAGATTGGTATAAAAAAGATTGTTATCTCTTGCAAAAGCTACTTTAGAGCCATCCGGTGAGAGCGTTGCATAAGATTGCTTCCCATTTTCTGAAAGCTTAGTAAGTATTTTTGAAGCTCTATTGTACACATAAAATTCGGCTTTGTAAGAACGTCGGTAAATACTTTCACGCTCGGTCATGAATAGTATTTTAGATTCGTCGGTACTAAAGCTGTAATCGTTCCAGCTAATTTGAGGGTTTAGGTCAGTTCCTTTTACAATTACCTCTACTTGTTCCCCTGTGGTTACATCGTTTTTTACGATGTCTGCCCCATCTCTAGAAGTATAATATTGCCCATCATTCATCCAACGGATTCCGTAAACACTATTTTCATTAAAAGTACCTTTTTGGAAAAGATTTTCAATGGTGATTTTTTCTTGGGAAACTCCTTGAAAAGATACTACTAAGCACAGTAGTAATAGTTTTAAGCGATGTGTTGTCATAGTTTTTAGTATTTATTGTTGAACTTAGGTAAAGGCTAAAAAGCCGCATGCGTGGAGCAAGCCCCCTCTTTTTATCTCCTGATTAGTAGTTTCACAAACTTCAAAAAGCAGAAAAAATTCACAAAAAAACTCCCTTATCAGCCATGCCAATAAGGGAGTGAATATGCTATTTGTTCTTTGTATTTAAGAAATGATGAAACGTATCGCCTCGTAAGCCTAGGCGGATGGTTTCCAGAGGAATCACTTCGTTAGGAGCAATGTTTCCTAGGTTTACATTGGCACCAATTAGTTTTATGAACCAAACTTGTTGCGATTTCTGTGGTGCTTCCCAAATGATTTTTTCGTAGGGGATTTTTGTTAGGATTTCATCTACTAGACCCGAGCGAACCTCTCCCGAAGAACGAAATAAACCCACATTTCCTCCTTCTCTTGCCTCTCCTATTACTTTCCATGCACCTGCATCAAGTTCTTTTTGCATTAGCTCAATCCATTTATAAGGAGGTATTATTTTTTCAGCATCTTTTGAGCCTACTTCTGAGAGTACTGTTGCCTGCTTGGCAAGTATTCTGATATACTCGCACTTTTTGTCGTGATTCATTTCTATGGAACCATCCGAAACCTCTACAAAGTCCATTTCGAACTTATCTAACGTTTTCCTGTACTCATCGAACTGATTTCTAACGATGAACGCCTCGAAAAGTGTTCCTCCAAAATACACATTGACACCGGCATTTTTATAGAGTTTAATTTTTTCTTTCAGATTAGGGAACACATAAGAAGTAGCCCATCCTAATTTAATTACATCTATATACTCTAAAGATGTTGTTAGTAAATCCTCTGCTTCTCTCAAGGAAAGTCCTTTGTCCATAACCATTGTGAAGCCTGCCTCTCTAGGTTTTTGAGTTCTAGTAGGGATTTGTTCTAAATGATAGTTCATTAACTTTGAGTTTAAACCAAGAAAAAAAATTTGCAGCGCAAAACTAAGTAGTTAGAAAGAAACTTTAATGAATTTCTTTCTAACTACTGTTGAATCACTTAGTCAATCGTGCTGTTCTTTAAATGATTAACCATTTGACAAAGCTTTTTCTGAATAGTTACGTCTTCGAAAAAGTCGTAAAGTTGTGTGTGGGAGTCATAATCTAACAATAGAGAAAACTCTAGCTGTCGTAATGTTTTTTGAAGCTGCCCCGAAGTAAAATAATAAGCAACCGAACGATACATTAAGTCTGGGTCGTCAGGATTTTCCTCTAATCCTTCCTCAATAATATCAATTGCTTGCTCAATTTCTCCTTCTTTATAATATATTTCTGACCAAGTAAGCCAAACTTCCGATAAATCTGGAGCAATGGAAGCCGCTTTAGAAAAAGCTTCTTCAGCCGCTACAATGCTTCCTAGTTCGTACTCAGACTTTGCTAAAAACAACCAATAATCAGAAATAAATGGGCTTGCCGCTACTGCTTTTTTAAGAAAATGTACGGCTTGCAACCACCCCCCTTGTTTATACATACAAACCCCCAAACCAAACCATGCATCGGGGTAGTGTTTATCTTCTTGGATTGCTTTATTGTAATATGCTTTTGCGTTTTTAACATCGCCTTCTTTTTCGAATGCTGCTCCTAGGTGGCAATACAATTCGGCATCGCTCTGTTCTTCTAGCTCAGCAACTTTTTTATAACATTCTATTGCTTGCTTGTAGTCTTCTCTGTTCATGCAAGTATGCCCCTTCTGAAACCAGGCTTCTGTATAGTCTTCTTCGAGGATGGTTGCATAATCGAACGCTTCAAATGCCTTTTTATATTTCCCTAAAATATTTTGAACAAACCCTAACTGATACCAACGTATTGCCGAAAATGGTTTTTCGTTTACCAGTTTTTCCAACAGGTTTGTTAGGTCATCTAGCCTATTTAAGTTTTCGTAGCAATCTATTAAATCGAAAGCGGTTTCCTCAAAATCATCAATCCACTCAAAAGAACTTACTGCCTTAGAGTAACAGCGGATTGCTTCGTTAAACCTTCCGAATGCTTGGTTGGTATTCGCTAATTTTAACAGGGTTTCGGGGGTATCTATGTCATATTGGGCAATGTACTCTAGTGTTTCTATTGCTTTTTCTTTTTTACCTAGTAAAATGAATAAATCACTTTTAAATCTTAAAATTTCAATATCGTTGGGCTGGAAATTCTCAGCTTTTTCTATACATGCTAGCGCAGCTTTGTACTTACCTGTTGCAATAAATACTTCTGCCTGTAAAACAAATACTTCAAAAGTATAAGGAAACTGCTCTGCTGCTAGCTCACATGCATAAATTGCCTTGTCATGTTGGTTTTCCTTGGTTAGATGGTTGATAATTTTTTCGTACTCTAGCAGAGTAAGTAATTGAGTGCTTTCGCCTCTTAGCATCTGATTGAAAATTTCAACGAGTACCAACTCGTCTTTTTCGTTTTTCAGCATATAAGAAAATTAGTGTAAAATGAAGTTGCAAAAGTAATATTCCACTCTTAATAATTATGAATATAATAAATATTGAGGATACTTTTATCTTAAGTATTCTTCAAACTGAATTGTATAAAGTTTTGTTGAAATAGAATCAACTTGGAATTAACATCATCTCTAAAAAAACAATTTACATGATTGGGTTTAGATTTACAGATTATATACCTTCAGAAGAAGGCGAAAAAGCCTCTTTTGAAAACTTAATGAATATTTTCCAGCAGCTACTTACTGCCACTTCGGGCGATGTAGCCGAGGCTTTAAGTTGGCTAACCAACTTAGACCGCCAATATGGACTTACCAACGAGAACTATGGTATTGGTAATTTTATTCAAGACCTAAAAGACAAAGGCTATATCCAAGAAAATGAAGATCAGCCTGGTAGTTATGCCATGACGGCTAAAAGTGAGCAAAGCATCCGCAGAAGTGCTTTAGAAGAAATTTTTGGGAAGCTCAAAAAAACAAATAGAGGTAACCACAAAACTACTTTTAGTGGGCAAGGCGATGAAATTGGAGCTGATAGAAGGGAGTTTAGATTTGGGGATACCCCCGAGCAAATTTCTATGACCGACTCCATTAGAAACGCTCAGGTAAACCACGGTCTCAACGATTTTTTATTAACAGAAGAAGATTTAGAAGTAGTAGAGCGTGAGTATAAAACACAAACTTCAACCGTTTTAATGATTGATATTTCCCACTCTATGATTCTTTATGGAGAAGATAGAATCACTCCTGCAAAAAAGGTGGCGATGGCACTTTCGGAGTTAATTACTACGCGTTACAAAAAAGACACTTTAGATATAATAGTGTTTGGTAACGATGCTTGGCAAATAGAAATTAAAGATCTCCCGTACCTTCAAGTGGGGCCTTACCATACTAACACCGTTGCCGGTTTAGAACTTGCCATGGACTTACTCCGAAGGAAAAAGAACAAGAACAAACAAATTTTTATGATTACCGACGGTAAACCTACCTGCATAAAAGAAGGGCTTCGGTATTACAAAAACAGCTTTGGCCTCGATACTAAAATCCTGAATAAAACTTTGAATTTAGCAGCGCAGTGTCGCAGAATTAAAATTCCTATTACTACTTTTATGATTGCCTCAGATTCTTATTTACAACAGTTTGTAAGGGAGTTTACAAAAGTTAATAGTGGAAATGCCTATTACAGCAGCCTGCAAGGTTTAGGCGATTTAATTTTTGAAGATTATAAACGAAATCGCAAAAAAAATATGCGCTAAAAGCCTGTACAATTTATTGTACGATTTTTTAAAAACGCACTATTTTTCGCTTAAAACCTATATATTTAACTATGATGGCATTTTACATAATGTGAAATGTCATTTTTTCATTATGTGTAAATACCCAAAAACTCCTACTTAAACCACGATAAAATAAATCGTTCAAAACTCTTAACCAAAGCCATTATGGAATCAATAGATAAAGCAATTGTATGTCTTGATTTTACAGAAACTGATTTTAAACTTATCGCTTACGCCGATTTTTTCACTCATCTCATCCATATAAAAGAAATCACTTTTCTGCATGTGCTCAAAAAGAATGATTTACCCGACGAAATGAATACTATTTTCCAGACTGAAGGGCAGTCTTTCAATGATTTTCTATTGCAAAAAATGCGTGAAAATGTAGAAAAAACAATCAAAACAGACGAGGCGGAATATGACGTGAAGTACGTCGTTTTAGAAGGCTCTCCTTTGGAGAAGATTATGAAGTTTTCTAGAAGCAAAAATGCAGATTTAGTGATGGTCGGCAGAAAAAAAATAACAGAAGGTAGCGGCGTAATTCTGACTCGTATTGCTCGTAGAATTCATTGTTCGATCATGATTGTGCCAGAAGAAGCCGAACTATTTTTAGATGATATTTTAGTTTGCGCCGATTTTTCTGAGTGGTCTCAAAAAGCACTAAACAAAGCCGTAGAGATGGCTACTAGTACAGAAAACCCTGCGGTTTATTGCCAACATATTTTTGAAGTCCCTACGGGCTATCACGCTGCGGGCAAATCGTTCGCTGAGTTTGCGCAAATCATGAAAAAACATGCTTTAAAAAGATACAACGACTTTATCTCGAGTATCGACAAAAAAAATATCACCATTGCTCCAATTCTTACCCTCAATAAAAAGAAACAAAGTTCTTCTTCTATTATTCAAGATACCGCAGCCAGTTTAGGGGCTAATATCGTTATTGTAGGCTCTAAAGGAAGGACTTTTGCCTCCTCTATCTTTTTAGGGAGTTTTGCAGAAAAACTAGTTCGCCAAGAAATGAATATGCCCCTTATGATTGTAAAAGGAAAAGATGAAACAATGGGCGTTATTAAAGCACTTCAAATGATATAAGTCATAAGAAAACCCTCCTTTTTATTGTAGGTTTAGGTAATACAAAACCACTAAATACATCCTTAAAATGAATGCTATCCTTGTACCTATCGACTTCTCTGAAAACTCCATTAACGCATTACGGTATGCGGTTGAGTTGGCAAGAGTAAACCATGCATCTATTACATTATTCAATAGCTATCATGTGGCGATTACTGCTTCGTTAACTGCTACGCCTCCATCAGAGTATATAGATTCGCTCATTGATGACAGGGCCCAAAGCCATGAAAAACGCCTAAGGCAAATAGCTTCTCAGTTTGAAACGGTACAATACGAGAAAACAGACGAGCAATTAGCTTTCGATTTTTTAACCTTACAAGGAGTTGCCTCCGAACAAATTGAAGAACTGACTTACAGCGATAAATTTAGCATGGTAGTAATGGGTACTAAAGGAGCCAGCGGATTAGCGGAGGTGCTTTGGGGCAGTATTGCCGCTTACGTGGTAAAAAATGC
>CAZFQW010000067.1:0-10986 GCA_964521225.1 uncultured Roseobacteraceae bacterium | reverse complement strand
GTATTTTATTGAATATAAACATACTAAGTGATAATTTATTGAATATATCGTTAGCTAATTTGCTATTAAGACATACTACAATTAAATTTGCGCACTTTTCAAATCATTGATTATTAAGAGATTATAGAATAGAACATTAAAATTTTATTGAAGTGACAAAAGCTGAAGTAATTGCTGAAATTTCAAACCAAACAGGTATAGACAAGGGAGATGTAGCTGCCACGGTTGAGGCGTTTTTTAAAGTTATAAAAACAAAAATGTCTGAAGGAGAAAATATTTACGTTAGAGGTTTTGGTAGTTTCGTAAATAAAAAAAGGGCGAGTAAAATAGGTCGTGATATTTCTAAAAATACTGCTATTAGAATTGATGAACATTATATACCTAGTTTTAAGCCATCTAAGTCGTTTATCGAAAAGATAAAAGTTAGTGAAAAAGTTAAACTTGCTAACCAATAAATAGGGGTTTGTAATGAACAAATCTCAATATATAATTCTTATATTTTCAATCATTACTGTAGGTGTCATTTTTCTTTTACCTAAGGTTGTAGTTAGTGACGATGAAAATTTATTAGATACTTCTATAATAAGAGAAGAAGACGCTCATTCCAAAAAAATTGAAGGAGATAAGAGTGCTATTAATATTGAAAATCTTTTAGCATCCTTAGCTGTAAAATCGACTAGAAAGGATAGTCTCTTGTTAATTACTGATTTAGTAGATAGGTACCAAAATAATAATCACTACGATAGTGCAGCATATTTGGCAGAGTATTTTGTTAATAACCAATTAGATTATCTAATATTAGCGGCAGAAACATATTATGACGCATACACATTTGCGGTAAAAGCGGATAGGGTGTCATTTTTTTCTGAAAAAGCTCAGATTTACTTAAAAGAGGCACTAGAACTAGATGACACTCTTTTTGATATTAAGGTAAAACTGGGAATGACTTATGTTAATTCTTCAAATCCCATGCAGGGTATTTTAATGATGAGAGAGGTATTGGAAGTAAGTCCAGATAATGAGCTTGCCTTATTTAGCCTTGGTGTTTTGTCTATGCAGTCAGGTCAATATGAAAAAGCTATAACTAGATTTGAAAAATTAAGACGGGTAACGGTTGATGATTCTCAAGCAGTGTTTTATTTGGGAATTTGCTATAAAGAGTTAAATCAGATAGATAAAGCAAAAGAGTTATTTCAATATATAATTGACAACTCTGAAGATGAAGAAGTGAAAAATACAGTTAAGCCATATTTAAATGACTTAATGTAAACGTAAAATATTTATAACCTTAAATTATATTGTTATGCCTTGTGGAAAGAAAAGAAAGAGACATAAGATTTCAACTCATAAAAGAAAAAAAAGACTAAGAAAAAACCGTCATAAGAAAAAGAATTCATAGTTTAAATTCTTTTGAAATGTGGTTTTAACTAATGCAAATAGCATTAAGGATGTGTTTATTAAAATACATCCTTAATGTATTGTTGTTCAAGAAACTATAATTATATTTCTTGAGATAAAAATTATTTCTCTAAAGAAAATTAAATTAAAACCTTTAAACTATGTCAAATTGAGTAAAGAATTAGTCATCAATTCAGCTCAAAATGGCGGACGTATAGCTCTTTTACATGATAAAAAATTAGTAGAACTTCATTATGATAATGGAGATAGTAGTTTTTCTGTCGGAGATATTTATTTAGGCACAGTACGAAAGTTAGTACCGGGCTTAAATGCGGCTTTCGTAGATATTGGCTATGAAAAAGATGCTTTTCTACACTATTTAGACTTAGGACCCAGAATTAAATCTTTACTTAAGTTTATTAGACAACATAGTGGTAAAAAAGATGTGCCTGTCCGTTTGAATAAGCTTAAGATGGAAGCTGAAATTGATAAATTAGGAAAAATCACAGAAGTGTTTAAGCCTAATCAAAGGATATTGGTTCAAGTTGTAAAAGAACCTATTTCAACCAAAGGCCCGAGGTTATCATGCGAGCTTTCTATTGCAGGACGTTACTTAGTACTTGTTCCATTTTCAGAAGCAATTAATGTTTCTAAGAAAATTACTGATCAGGCGGAGAGAAAAAGATTAGTTAGGTTAATATCCTCTATAAAGCCTGAAAATTTTGGAGTAATTATTAGAACTGTTGCAGAAAGCAAAGAAGTAGCAGAACTTGATAGAGATTTAAAGAGCCTTCTTAACAAATGGGGTAATGGTGTAAAAACCTTAAGCAATGCGAAACCGAGGCAGAAGGTACTTGGCGAAATAAGTAAGGCTAACTCTATGCTTCGCGATATTCTGAACGAATCGTTTGATAGTATTACTGTAGATGATTTTGATACTTGCGAGGAAATTAAAGGCTTTATTAAGACAATTGCACCCGATAGAGAAAAAATAGTAAAACTCTACAACGGAAAAGCTAAAATCTTTGAAACCTTTGGTATAGAAAAGCAACTAAAAACGCTGTTTGGTCAGACTGTAAGTTTGCAAAATGGAGGTTACTTAGTGATTGAGCATACCGAGGCAATGCATGTGATAGATGTAAACAGCGGTAATAAATCTAACTCTGAGGATGACCAAGAAACAAATGCACTGAATGTAAATCTTCAAGCGGCGTCCGAAATAGCTCGTCAATTACGATTAAGGGATATGGGGGGGATTATCGTAATTGATTTTATCGATATGAAGAAAATAGAGAATAAAAAACAACTCTATGACTTCATGAAAGAGGAAATGAAAGTAGAGAGATCTAAGTATACTGTGCTTCCGTTGAGTAAGTTTGGGTTAATGCAGATTACTAGGCAGCGAGTAAGACCAGAATTAAGCATTGTTACTAAGGAAAAATGTCCTACTTGTAATGGAACAGGTAAAATAGGAGCTTCGATTAGTATAGCTGATGATATTGAACAAAAGCTTAGCTACATTTTAGAAAAGCAAAATGAAGGTTACATAAAGCTTTTAGTGCACCCATACTTGTCTTCTTATTTCACAAATGGCTTGATTTCAAAAAGATTGAAGTGGGTATTTAAGTATTCAAGATGGATTAAAGTAGTACAGGACACATCGTTGGCAATTACAGAATATAAGTTTTTAAATAAAAGAGAAGAGCTAATAGAAATTACGTCTTAGTCGTTTCTAAATATGAGTGAAAAAGGGGGGAGTTAGTTTAATTACCCCCTTTTTTTGTGCTTAAAACTGTGCTTATTTATGCTTGCAAACTTACTATTGCCGAAGGGTAATCATTACCAAGTTTAAAATCAATTCCCTCTTTTACACTATCAGGTATACATGAAGGATTATGGGCAAATGCATTGGGAATTTTTCTAAGGGAAGGAAGCCAATGTTTTATGAAATTAGCTTTTGAATCGTACTTTTTTGCTTGGCTAAGAATATTAAAATACCTGTCTTCTCTAGGATCATTTCCAATTCCTGCTATATACTGCCAGTTTCCCCAATTGCTACAAGGGTCGTAGTCTATAAGTTTGCTTTCAAAGTAAGAGGCACCCCATCTCCAATCAATTTTTAGGTCTTTTACTAGAAAACTCGCAACATTTTGTCTTCCTCGATTCGACATGAAACCCGTATGATTAAGTTCTATCATGTTAGCATCAATAAAAGGCCAGCCTGTTTTACCTGAAGCCCATTTATGAAATAAGTTGATGTTTTGCTGTAATGGTAGGTTTATGTTTTTGATACCTTTATAGTTGAATATTTTACTTCCGTATTTGTGCGCTACGAACCTGAAGTAATCTCTCCATATTAATTCAAAAATAAGCCAATAAGTAGAATCATTTTGTACAATCTCTTCTTCATATTTTACTACCTGCTGGTATATATACCGTGGAGAAATACAACCATTAGCAAGCCAAGGTGAAAATTTTGAGGAGTAATCTTCTCCTAAAAGACCATTGCGTGTTACTTTATATG
The DNA here is from genome assembly GCA_964521225.1 of uncultured Roseobacteraceae bacterium. GTDB lineage: Bacteria > Bacteroidota > Bacteroidia > Cytophagales > Flammeovirgaceae > CAYUJH01. The sequence continues at coordinate 7,064 of CAZFQW010000067.1, read as the reverse complement.
TACTAAGCGAGTTTGTCCCCCAAAAATAGTGATGAAGTCTTTTAAGCGCATGAGACTCTCCTCCCACGAAAAAGGTTATATCACTCTTTACTTTTGGACTTACAACTCCAAGTGATTTCAGGCTAGGCAACTTTAGTGGTGGTAAAGGAGGAGAGTCTATATTAGTTGGAGAAGGAAAAATATCTCGAAGAGTAGAAAATTTCTCTGCCTGTTTTCTGTATTTGGTAAAAATATCGGGCAGTATATTCATTGGAAACGGCAAATCTTCAAGATGGTATAGTGTCGATTGCCAAAACCAATTGATATTTACTCCTATACCACTTAAGGCGGCTTCTACTGATTTCTCAGTGTTAAGTTCTTCTGTGGTAACTTCTTTAGAACTAAATACAGTAGAGGCTTTGTATTTTAAAGCTAAAGTTTTTAGTACGTCAGAAGGAGTGCCTACTTGAACTACTAAACCAGAGCCAACTTTAAGCAGATTGTTGTTTAAATCATTTAAAGACTCCAAAAGGAATTTTGCCCTAAACCAATCTGTTTTAGGAATGCCCGGTTTAATTGTTTTAAACTGATTGATATCAATACAGTAAACTGGAACGATTCTATCACTACTTTGTAATGCTCGATACAATGCTTCGTGGTCGTGAAGCCTTAAATCATTTCTGAACCAAACAATTGATGTTTTCATACTAGAATGACTGTGTGTAGAGTTTTATTGTTGGTTTACTTCAGTAGATAGTATTAGAAGATTGAAAGAAATTAATGGTTAAAATAGTTTTTTGTATTTGTATCTTGATTAGCCTGACCTCTCCTAGGTTAGAAATAGAGAATATTCAAGAAGAGTCCGTTGCAATCCAAATTGAAAGGGCTATTTCTAAAGGGAATGTAGACTCTCTTTCGTTATATATTCCAGAAAGAATAGAGATTAATCACCAAAGCCAAAGAAATATCTATCAAAAAGAAGAAGCGATACAGTTTTTTAGTAATTTCTTTAAAGAGTTTCCCCCAAGAAATTTTGAATATCAACATAAAGGTGCTTCAGAAGAAGAGTTACAGTACTTTATTGGAAGCTACAGGTATTCAGAGGGAAACTATACCCTATATATTCTTTTAAGGGAACATCAAGGAATAACAACAATTGAAACAATCGATATTAATGTGAATTGAGTGTTTATTTGATTGTTTCCTCGCCCCAACCACCACCGCCAGGAGTTAAAATACAGATAGTATCTCCTCTACTAAGTTCTTTTTGGTCGGTTCCTTGCAAAACAATGGTTTCTCCCTTAGCTGTTTTGATCCATTGTTTACCAATGTTACCCTCTTCGCCACCATGCATTCCGTAAGGGGCTTGTTTACGGTGCTGCATTAAGGTTGTAATAGAAACAGGCTGAGTAAATCGCAACTGTCTTTCGATGCCATTGCCACCCTTCCATTTACCTTTTCCACCTGAATTTTTTCGTATAGCAAACTTTTCAAGAATTACGGGATAACGAAACTCTAGTATTTCTGGATCAGTAATTCGAGTGTTGGTCATGTGTTGATGCACTGCACTTGCCCCATGATAACCCTCGCTTGCCCCTACACCTCCGCATATGGTTTCATAATAGCCAAAACCATCATTCCCAAAAAGGAAATTATTCATTGTTCCTTGCGAGCAGGCAGCCAAACCGAAGGCTTTTAAGAGGGTGTCGGTAACTCGTTGACTTGTTTCTGTATTTCCACCCACTACGGCAGGACATTCCGCAGGGTCGCTAGGAAAATTTGGGTTGAGGATAGAGTTTTCGGGTAAAATTACCTCAACCATTTTCATCAGGCCTTCATTTAAAGGAATTTCTTTTTTTACAAGCAATCGCAGCACGTAAATTACTGCGCTGTTTATGATAGAAGGGTTGGCGTTTAAATTCTTTGAGTGCGTATTTCCACTCCCCGAAAAATCAATAATAAGCAACTTGTTTTTATGTATTACCTTCACTTTGATGGGGGTGTCATCATCCAAGTACTCTACTGCTTCAAATACACCTTGAGGTAGTTTTTTAAGTTGGTTTTGTAGTGCTTTTTCGCTATAATTTTTCAACTTCTGCATGTACATCGTTGCATTTTCTCTTCCGTATTTTTCTGATAGTTGAAGCAGGGCATCAATTCCCGATTGTAAGGAAGCAACCGCAGCCCTTAAGTCGGCCATGTTTTCGTCTACAGAACGAGTAGGATATTGGGCGTTTAGTAAAATAGCCTTAATTTCTTCCCATTGGGCTTTTCCATTTTTGAAAAGATACGCCGGAGGAATCACTACGCCTTCTTCTTCTAAAGAAGTTGCATCAGGAGGCATTGATCCTGGGCGTTTTCCTCCCAATTCGGCATGGTGCGACCGATTCGCTACATAAGCAATTAACTGACCTTTATGAAAAACAGGAGCAATTAAGCTAATATCGGGCAAGTGCGACCCACCAAAGCCGGGGTGGTTGGTAATGGCAATATCTCCTTCTGAAAGCGACAAAGCTCCGTTCACTTTTCGGGTACAAATGCCCAGGCTTCCTAAGTGCACAGGGATATGTGGCGCATTTACGAGTAAATAGCCTTCGGCATCGAGCAGGGCACAAGAGAAATCTAGGCGCTCTTTTATATTGACTGAAAAGGCAGTTCGCTCCAGTAAAGCTCCCATTTCTGAAGCAATAGATGAAAACCTATTGGTAAATAAAGCCAACTCTACAGCTTCAGATTGTCGCAAGTTTTGTTTTTTGTTTGAAACGGCAACCCGTTCTAAAACGGCGGTTTTATCTGCATCTAAAAAAAATTGCCAACCGATAGGAATTACACTAGTGCTATTCTGACTTACCAATAAAGCGGGCCCTTGGAAACAAGCTCCTTTAGCCAAGCTTTCCCATTCAAAAACAGGGACTTGATTGTACCATTTTCCCTCAAAAAAACTTCTAATTGTATGGCTGGTGGAAGGTCGATATTTTTTCAATTCTTGCTCTTCTGCAATGGTACTTTCTTTTTTCGTATCAACGGCACACATTACCTTGAGCGACTCTACTTCAATGGGCAAACCTTCTACCCAATGGCGATACAGCTTTTCGTATTCTTTTTTAAATTTTGAGCGGATATTTACATCTGAATTCCATTCAATCTCTACGCTTGTTTCTTGCCCTTTCAATCTTAAATATAGCCAACTATTTTTTAGTGTAATTTCATTTGAAGCATACCCCTCGATTTCAAATTTGGAAACTGCCTGATTTTTTAAGGCTTCTACCCGTTCTAGTATTTCGCTTTCAAAATCATCTAAAGCACTTAAAACCTGTATGCTTTCAAATTTTTCTAGTTGTGCTTGGGCAATTCCTGAGGCACTTAAAACTCCCGCTTCGTAAGGGATGAGAACGGTTTCAATTTTCAAAAGCTCTGCAACAGCGGCGGCGTGCTGCCCTCCTGCCCCACCAAAGGCAAGCATGGCATATTCTGTTGGGTCATAGCCTTTATCGACCGAAATTTTACGCATAGCATTCGCCATTTTTTCGTTGGCGATGTCGAGTAAACCGCTTAAAATTTCTTCGGGAGAAGTTACTTTATAGTTAATCGCTTTTAGGTTCTCCAATAATTGATTGAGTGCTTCTTGAGCGGCCTCTATTTTTAGAGGAATGCCAAAATGTGAAGGATCCGTTCTTCCTAAAAGTAAATTAATATCGGTAATACTTAGCCCACCGCCGTTGCCATAGCAAGCAGGTCCTGGATTTGCCCCTGCGCTCTTTGGACCCACCGCTAGCGTATAATTTTTCAATTGGCAAAGAGAGCCGCCACCTGCGGCAACCGTTTCAATATACAGCGAAGGGCTAAACAGTGTGGTATCGGCAATAGAGGTTTCAAACTGATAATCGTATTGGTTGTTGTAATGGGCAACGTCGGTACTGGTTCCGCCCATGTCTAGGGTTAGTATTTTTGAGTGCCCTGCTTTTTTTGCAGCAGTTGCCGCCCCAACAACGCCACCTGCGGGCCCACTTAGTAAACTGTCTTTAGGGTTAAACGAGTGGAAATTATTCAAGCTTCCTGCACTGCTCATAATCAGCAAAGATTCTTGGGAAACATGTTTGGCAATGTTGCCCAAATAGGCATCGATAATTGGGGATAGATAGGCATTGATAACCGCCGTATTTGCACGGGGAAGCAGTTTAATGAGCGGTGCTAATTCTTCTGAACAAGAAACCGATAAAATACCTTTTGCAAGGAGTATCTGTTTTAATTGCTGTTCGTGTTCGGGGAAGCGATAGCTATGCATCAATGCAATGGCAACCGCTTCAATTTCTTCTGATTTTATTTTTTCTACAATTTCTTCAAATGCTTTTACATTGATTTTTTGAATGGTTTTACCTTCAAAATCGACTCTGCCTTCTATGCCAAAAGCCTCTGTGTAAAGTTGTTTTTTAGAGGGGATATTTAACTCGAAAATATTAGGTCGCTGTTGTGTGCCAATCTGCAATAAATCTTCAAACCCTTGGTTAGTGATAAAAGCAGTTTTTGCTCCTTTACCTTCCAATAGCGCATTTGTTCCCTTGGTGGAGCCTATGCGCAATTGCATAACGGGTAAAGCATGGCGAAGAGCCGTTTGTGTGGCTAAACGAGCCGCTAAAATGGGTGCTTCTTCGTTGGTAAAAATTTGGAAATAGGTCTCAGCGTCTAAATCAGGTCGACCAATCGTTTTATTTATTTGAATGGTCGCTTTTTCGGTATCAATACTTTGAATGATATAAACTTCATCTTTTCCTAAAATTTGGAGATGGTATCCTTCAAATATATTCCCATAAGCCAACCAAGAGGCCTCTACGTTGAGCCTTCCATCAGCATTAACTGAAATGATTTTCCCTCGCAGTCTTCCGCTGCTAAGCACCTTTACATAAGTAGTTTCACCATTGGGCGATAGGGCTACACAATCGGTAAAAGTCCCCCCGGTATCTACGGCTATTTCCCAAATTCTTTTTTGCTGACTCATATTTTGCTAGGCTCGTTTATAAGAAGTAGCTAAAATAAGAATTTAACTAAAAGGGTATACCTTTTAAAAACGGTCTACCTTCCTGTAAACTTCAATTACAGCCAATTCCCCTTCTTTTCCTTCTTTTGAATTGCCATGCTCCATGCCCACAATTCCTTTCAAGAGTTAAAAAGGCTATTTTAGGCAAAAAAACTGAGCCAAAACATGTTTTTTTGTCATCTCGACCGCAGGGAGAGAACCATCATGTTTACTGGTTCTTATTGTTAGGTTTTTCGCAAGCTCAGAATGCCGCCAGAATTTATTCTTTAGGCTCAAAAAAGAAGGTTATAAGCCCTGATTCGCATTATTTATCTATTGGATGCATTGGGATATATTTCAGCTAAAATAATTTTAAATAATTAAATTACACAGGAACAATAATGCTAAATATATTTTCCTGCGACTCGCTTTCAGATAGCCGCTATATGGATATTAGGAATTATCTTATTGGTATCCAATAAGGTATATGCTCAAGAACACACTATTGAGTATTACGAAAAGCAGTTATTACTCGTGCATGACTCCTTAAAGCCGCAACTGCATAACAAGCTATATTGGCAATATTCAAAAGTTGATATTGAGAAAGCACACATGCATGCCCAAAAAGGGCTTAAGCTTGCAAAACAACTTAAGAATATGAACGAGGAGTTTGGAATGTTAATATGCTTAGGAAGTTATTATCAGTCGACAGGAAAACTTCTACTAGCACTCCAAGAGTATGATAAGTCATTACTATTAAGCGACGCTTTATCTGAGTTTCATCAGGGGTATGCTATTCATACAATTGCTCAAATTTTAATTGAGTTGAATCCGCAACGTAGTTTTTTATTATTTTAGGGCGCAGATGAAATTATAGGGAAAATTAATCGTATGCTAGAAAAGTAAGTAGCTCCTAAAGATTTTTCCTACAAAAATGGAAACAAGCATCTTTTACTTGTGCTATGCATTATTTTTCTTAGCCAGGTCTGCTATATTTTGGTAAACTATATCTTTAAAACTTTCAATATCAGCTTGTACAATTTCAGCATTTACCTGTGCACTTTCTTGAAGCATTAAACTTTCAATGAGCTTGCTCTGCTTTCTTACTGTAATTGAATTTTTATTAGGCAAGAGTACAAAGTGTTTAAAGGGCACTTTTTCATTATATTTTCTTACCATTTCCAACTGAAAACTTACCAAAGACTCTTGGCTATTTTCAACAGTTTCTCCATACAGTTCTCCCAGAATATGTACCGAAAAATCACATTCCTCTAAATGTTTGGTTACAAATTTCTCTAATGCTTTTTGCTTGCGTGGCGGTTTCAGTTTGGGTAAAACTTCGTATCCGTGGTTTTTGAAATCCCTTGCCAACTCTCGGAAATCGGCAGACCGATCGGGGGTAGTAAGTGCTAAATACAGTTTTCCTTTTTTTTGTTGGTGAAGATTGGGTTGCAAAAAACTTCCGATATCTTCTACTAAATCATCCAACCTTTCCCAGTAAGCATCATGGCCCTGCGTATAGTCAAAGAATACTTGCAGTTCATAATCTAACCCAAAAAAATCGTAGCCTATTAAATTCTGAATTTCAATGGGTTCTTCGTGATCAAGCATTTCAGTTTTTCTTATTTTAAAGACATTCCTCATACCATCGCTCGAAGTAGCAAGAATATTATGAAGCTCTTGAATGCACTGCTCGTCTTTTTTGTAAGCAGGGGTTAAGATAATGATGTAAGCATCGGCTTTTTGAATAAGCGGCTCTCGCTGTTCGAAATTAAGATGCTCTGAAATATGAATGTTAGGCCTAAGTTCAAAAGTATGTTTCCACAACAGATGAAAGTCTTTCAAAATAACTTGGCTTAAATCATCCTTTGTAGAAAACTCGCCATGATGGTGGCTCACAAAAATGTTTATCTCAGGTTTTTTCATGAAGGAAATAAATTAGTGTTTTGAATATACTCATTTTAGCTTCTTTCCCGAACAACTAGCATTTTATCTAAAATCATTTCCATTATTTTCTAACTTCCTCTAAATTGATTTTAATACATACCTCAATTTTGAAACGCTTAAAAAT
>CAZFQW010000066.1:0-11002 GCA_964521225.1 uncultured Roseobacteraceae bacterium | reverse complement strand
TTTATCATCTTGTTTACACGTTTTTTCGTGTAAACCTATTTTAGGACGAGACAAACAATGGTTTTGCCGCCCATGTCAATTATTTCAGTGCCCGAAGGAACCGCTAAAGAACCTGCAGGCCCTACTGCTTTAATTCTGGCATTTTCAATCAGTATGTCACCATTTTCTATTACCTCATCGCCTTTCATGGTGATAATTCTAGCTCCTTTTAATAAAGCTTTTCCTTTCGGCACGTCTCGCTTTACTGTTACCTCAATAATTTTTTCAGAAGCTTCATAAGTATCCTTTTTCTTCTCCTCCTTTTTATCGTCGGATTTCTTTTCTTCTACTTTTTTGTCGTCGTCTTTATCTTCATCGTCGCCCTCCTCGTCTTTGTCTTCTTTGTCATCGTCGTCGTCGTTTTTCTCTTCTTCTTTTTTAAGCTTTTCAGCTTCTTTTGCTGCTTTCACACTATCGGAAAATACTTTTTCATCGTCTAAATCGTACACAAAATAGCCATTTCCTAACGACCAATGTACTTGCTTTCCATTGTCTAGCCACTGCGGGAATTCGCCGCCGAGGGTAGTTAGTTTCTTAGATGGAAACGATGCTGATTCGGGATTTGCTACGGAAATTTTCGCTGCTTTGCCCATTTTGGGGACAGTTACTAAGTAAATATCATTGTTAATTTGCGCCATTGCTTGGTCGCCTTCTGGAGCCATTGTAATTGCCGCTGCTCTTGAGGGCTGGCTACGTTCTGCTACATCGTATGCCTGCGGAAGCAGCGAAGGTGTTGTTACATTTCCATTGCTGTGCTCGTGGATAATATCTTGAATAGAGCCATAAGTGGTAATTCCTGTAATAGCGATATGCTCTTTCTCATCTGTGCCATCCCAACGCATAGAAATCAGTCCTCTGCTAAAATCATTGAGGTAAATTCTATCATCTCCTTTCACAAAATGAGGGTTGCCTCTGCCTCTCGATTTATCTATAAAATTAACAGCGCCACCGTTCGCATCAATCCAGCACAAGTCTGTTGCAGAACCGAATACAAATGGGCCTGTTCCGTTTTTGTAAGCTTGCGCCGTTCCTCTAGTAAATACAATTCTATTTGAGTTATAAGACCAAGTAGGAGAACTGTAAATAGCCGATTCTGGCGTAAGCTGAACAGGTTTCGCTTTCCCCACCGTATTTACTTTGTAAAGATGCCCCCCTTCCGCCGACCACGTGGTAAACACAATCCATTGCCCATCGGGCGACCATTTTGGCTGCGCTTCGGTAATTTCCATTTTGGTAACTCGCTGCGGAGTACCGTTCGGAAAATCCATGATGTACAAGCGATTAAGGGCCGTAAACGTTACTTTGCTGCCATCGGGCGAGGGAACGGCATCTCTAATTTGCGTGGCAACCATTTCGGTTTCATCTTTAATAGGATATTTAAACGCTAAGCGCGGCCCTAAATCGAGGTCTAAATCTACCTCGAAAGGAATTTCTTGCGCACTGCCCCCTGCTACGGGAATGCTATATATTTTACCTCCGTAAGAAGCTACTAGGTTTTTACTATCTGGTGTAAAACTCATAGCAGGCAAAACACCTAAGGGTGCAATCGACTCTTGCTCATCGCGCTGAACGGGATAGGCTAACCAACGTTCATCGCCCGTTTTTAAATCTTGAAGCATAAGCCCTGTATTATCTTCGAACCTAGAGCCATACACTAACCACTTGCCATCGGGCGATAATGTAGGCGTAAACGCTGAACCATAGCGAGAAGTAATTCTACTTGTTTTACCATCTTCGAGGTTGTAAGTGGCAATTTGATATTGAGGAAGTTGTGCATTGTAATTCCAAGCGCTAAAACGGTTAGAGTAATAAACTAACTTACCATCAGGGCTTACCGCAGGGTCAATCGTTTTTAGGTTAGCAGGCGTTTCGATTAACTGAACTCCTCCTCCACCATTTTTGTGGTACATGTGCAGTTTAATGTTTCTTCTCCCTCTTGCCCCTATAATATAGTTGCCATCCGTAGACCACTCTGCAGAAAAGTAATGCTGATTTTTATCTTTTGTGATTTGCTTGTACTTGTTCGTGGCGAGTTCTAAAGTCCAGATATTATCAGAGCCGCTGCTATCCGATACAAACACGAGCGATTTGCCATCGGGGCTAAAACGAGGGTGTACATCGTAAGCCATTCCACGTGTAACATTTCTGGCTTTTCCTCCGGCAATTCCTACCATGTAGAGGTCGCCCATCATATCAAATACGATACTATCGCCCTTCGGGCTTACATCTAGCGAAAGCCAAGTACCTTCAGAGGTGGTAAATTGCACCTTTCTTTCTCCTTCGAGCGGAAGCGTGCTCTTCTCCTTTTTTTCTTTAGGCTTTTCAGTCTTCTTTTTTGTGGTGTCTTGCTGAAAAAGCAGTGTAGTGGATGCCATTCCATAAAATGACGTTAAAAACATGCTGAGTAATAAGCATATTTTAGGTGCGTTGAGTTGTTTCATAAACATTTAGGTTTGTGTATTGATATTTGCGATTGTTGAAAATACTATCGGCTCTCTAAAAAAATCGTCAATAAAATTTTCAAAAGCTCAAATCTTTATTTTAAATAGATAAGCAACAAACATAAGTTAGATTAACGGATAAAATTGCTGTTAAAAACCAATTAACCTGATACCCAATGAAATATAAAATTAGAAGGGGGAAAAAAGAAGACATCCCAAGTGTGCATCACTTAGTGAGAGAATTAGCGATTTACGAAAGAGCCGAAAAAGAGTTTGTAATCACCCAAGAACAACTCTTAGAAGATGGTTTTGGCGAAAAACCTGTCTACGAACTCTTCGTTGCCGACTCTGAAGAGGGAGTGGTAGGAATGGCCCTTTATTTCTATCATTACTCAACCTGGAAAGGTAAATTTTTGTACCTAGAAGATTTAGTAGTAGCAGAGGCGCATCGTGGAAACGGGCTAGGTAAAAAACTACTAAACACCTTAGTGCAAGAAGCAAAAGCCAATGGGGCAAACCGAGTGGGGTGGCAAGTTTTAGATTGGAACCAACCTGCAATTAAGTTCTATGAGTCGTTAGGTACTGCCTTCGATGGCGAATGGATCAATTGTAAGGTCTGGGTAGATGATTATTTAGAGAGAATAAAATAATGGGAGTTGTTACTACAAACCAAAAATCAAAGGGTAGCCAATTTTAACAATCTTCTGCCAACCTTGTTTCTTAGTATATTAAGATATGGTTTAAGTACTTCAACAAAATTAGTTTATATCTAATATGAGATAACTATCTGGAAATGAAGTATTTTTTCTCAAAAAAAATTAGGACATGTCCTTAAGCTAATCATTTTCAATTGTATACGTTGATATCAAAATCCAATGATTATTTGGAATAAACTTTTAAGTGCTAAGTATTATGGATGATTATTTAGACAAACTATTTACAGGCATTTGGAACGATTTGGAACGAGCCACTAAAGACGGGAAGCATCCTTTTCGGTATCCTTCCTTAGCAACTTACAGTTCTCAGGCAGGGGTTTCACAACGAACACTCGTATTAAGAAAGGTATTTAGTCCAAAAAGGGAATTGCTATTCTATTCTGATATTAGGACACAAAAAGTAAGGGATTTATCGAACGATAATATAGCAAGTATTTTATTTTATCATCCAAAGCAAAGAGTGCAATTGCGTTTTAGATGTACTTTAGAGGTCGTAAAAGGAGTAATAGAGAGTGAGCAACATTGGCAAAACATTCCCGAAACCCAAAAAAAAGATTATGCCTCCCAGCACGCGCCGGGAAACACAGTAACTTCAACCAATAATAGGTACCATACCGATTTGGAAAGAGGATATGAAAACTTCTGTCTCTTAAAGTGCGATATTAATGCTATAGACTATTTGAAATTAAATAGAGAACAGCACAAAAGATATATCTTTAGAAAGAACGAAAGCGATATTTGGGTTGCCAACGAGGTGATTCCTTAGATTTGGAAACTACTTAGTTTATGGTTTCTGTGGAATTGTAGAAACTCTTCAGTACCTCCAAACCAATTAAGTCCTTCTTCTCTATTAATTGTATCTGTTTTCCCAGTAATATAAGCTCTATAAGAAGAAAATTCCCAGCGACTCATTGTTTTAATAAAACCTCCAGAAACTGGTTTTGCATGAATTAAGTGAATCACATCTTTGTGGTTTTCAACCTTCGTTACTTCTTTGATGGAAAGGTATTTTATCGCTTTACTTGGTAACACACGTTTTAAATTTTCTAGGTTTTGCCTCTTCATTTGTTCAACAGACAATGTTTTAAAGGCACGATTAGTTTTTGCAGCTAATCTGGCATTTTTAAAACGAACTAGAAGATGTATTTGCGAGGGGGTTAAACAATAGGCAAAAGTATCAGAAAGTGGACTTAATGTATTCTGATATCTTGTAAGGAAGTTAATATAATCGTCCCTCAAATCAAAAAAAGAAGTACTATCATCTCCTTTACAAGAAATGTAATACATGCTTTCGGATAATAATTGTTCGTTAGTTCTGCTCATCAGACCTAAATATTGACAGTTAAGAGAAATATGACCGAATTTTATTGTAATAATTTGTATTGCAATAATTAATGTCAAAAGTAATATTTTCACGATAGTCTCTGAAGATTATTTCAAAGTTTGTGCACTGTTAACTTAAAAATATTGTGTTGTTAATACAAGGTTTCTTAGAGGGATAAGTAAACATTCTAAAAAAACCTTGTCGCGGGCTGCTAAATACACTTTTGCTTATCACAAGGTTTTTTTTTTAGAATTACTGAGAGAATGTAAAAGATAATTTTATTTCTAATCTTCATTAAAGAAGAAATCTTCTTTGGTTGTATAGTCTGGCCAAATTTCCTCTATATTTTCATAAGGTTGCCCGTCATCTTCCAGCTCTTGTAAGTTCTCTACTACTTCCATAGGTGCTCCAGTTCTAACCGAATAATCGATTAACTCATCTTTGGCTGCAGGCCAAGGGGCATCCTCTAAATAAGATGCTAACTCAAGTGTCCAATACATATCTACAAGAATTTTAATGTAACGTAATGATATTCAATAATAATTATAAATAAATCTCTTTATACCAGATACGACAACGTAAAATTAGATTTTTTGTTCTGACTCATCACTTTTAATATTATAAATTACTGATATACAGATAGAAATATTTTATTAGTTCTAATTGGTAGATTTTTTACCATCTTGGTAAGTTTGCACATAAGCATCTTTAACACCCATATCTCTCAACATTTTCTTAAAGGCTTGTGCCTGAAAGTTATCTGTGAAATACCCAATTGTATAAACTTTACGGAACGATTCCCCATCGAGAATTTGGTCTTTTTCCCAAAAATCACCTTCTTCTTGGAATGCTTTTAGGGTAGGATCGTTAAAATCGCCTACTTGTACTTTGTGCATAAGTCCTTTAGCAGTACTGCTTTTTCCTTCGTTGGCATTACAGTTTTCTTCTAGTTTTGCTATTCTCGTTTCTAGCCCTTCTATAGATTTATCTAGTGTCTGTATCCCTTTTTCTTTTGAGTCTACATCGCCTTGTAAAGCGTTGAGTTCGCCTTCAAAAGAGCCTGATTGACCTTTTAATTGCTCGTATTGGGTCATTACTTCATAAAACTTCTCAACACCCATAGACTTCAACTTCTTTTTCCATCGTTTTTGCTCTTCTTTAAGGCGTTTTTGCTCTTCTTTCGAGAGGGCTTCTTCTTGTGCCAATGCCGATAATGTCGTTAATACAGAAAGAGAGAAAATCGAGAGTGAGATTAATAATATCTTTTTCATAATTGATTTAATTTTCTTCTAGTGATTGATCTTTTGGAATAAAATCGTTGATGTTTTTACGAACATCGTCTTCATAAACTACCACCCAAGCATCGGTAATTCCCATTGCGCGGATATATTTTTTAAAAACGTGCGCTTCTTTATACTCTCTAAAATAAGCCACAGTATATTTATTTACTCCGCTTTCATTTTCTATTCCAAAGTTTCCTTCAACTCCGGCAAACTCACTCAAATCAATTTTTTCATACGCTCCAATCTGCACTTTATATACAACGCCTTTTGTGAAGTCTTGCCCTAGAGGCGATACATCCATATCGCCACAGGTTTCTTGTAACTCTGTATATTTTTCGTTGAGTTCTTTCATTTTTTCATCACGCGAGGCAATTTGTTTGCTTTTCTGCTCTATTTCTTTTTTTAGCGCATTTCTGTTTCTGCTTTGTTTAGAGCTAGCACCTTGCAGCTTGCCATACTCTTCAAAAACATCTTTAAATGCAAGTGGGTCCATACTTTTTTGTTTCTTTTTCCACTCTTTAAGCTCTTCTTTGCTGAGCTCTTGAGCATTAGCGGTATAGGAGGCGGTAATAGCCATTATTACCAAGCCAATAAGGCGAAGTTGTTTCATAGGAGTCTGTATATTCTTATTAATAAACGTGCTTTAATTATTTAGGTAATTTATTATCTAATTGCAAGATATTTATTGAGCGAAATAAAAGAGCTTATATTTTTTAACCGCTTAGTCAATAATATTATTATAAAAGATTTTTTGAATAATTAGTTTTAAAAAAATAATTGAAATTTCGTACTAGATTAAAAAGAGTTTTGGGCAACCAAAAACCAAAAGTTGTCTTGTATAATTAGCAAGATTGAATGCTCTTTCATGCCTTTTTAGGGGGAAATATTGGTTGGAACAACAAAAAAACATTTTCTTTTGTGTGTACAAAAAGGGTTATTTAAAAGTCATCTTGGATTTTGCCATCCAAAAAATTGCCCTGCTTATAACAACTTTTGGAAGTGTTTAATTTTGAGTGCCTCCGAGATGCAGATAATTCTTATATTACTAAACTTTATCTCATTTTCGTTTTGTAACAAATATTGAGCATTGGCTCTTTAAAAATGAACGTACTCATACAATAAGTACATTCATTTTCAGGTATTTAGAAATTACAAATTGCCAATCATTTTTGAGGGAATCACCCATTCGTCGAACTGTTCGTTGGTAAGTAGCTCTAGCTTTAGAGCCGCCTCCCTAAGTGTTGTTCCATCGTTATAGGCTGTTTTGGCAATTTTTGCTGCGTTATCGTAGCCAATATGCGTGTTAAGTGCAGTAACGAGCATTAATGAATTCTCAAGGTGTTCTTTAATTCTTCCTTGGTTAGGCTCAATTCCTACGGCACAGTGATCGTTAAAAGATTCGCAAGCATCACCCAAAAGGCGGGCAGAGGTTAATAAGTTATAAACCATCATTGGCTTAAAGACATTCAGTTCAAAATGCCCATTCATTCCTCCTATTGAAATAGCAGTATCTAAACCAATTACTTGAGCACAAACCATAGTAAGTGCTTCGCATTGGGTAGGGTTTACTTTACCGGGCATAATTGAAGAACCAGGCTCGTTTGAGGGAATAATAATTTCGCCAATGCCACTTCTAGGGCCAGAAGAAAGCATGCGGACATCATTTCCTATTTTCATTAAGCTAACGGCAAGTTGCTTGAGTGCGCCGGAGCTTTCTACCATAGCATCGTGAGCGGCTAAGGCCTCAAATTTATTTTCGGCAGTAATAAACGGTGAGCCTGTTAGCTCCGCAATTTTGTTCGCTACTTTTATATCATAACCTGCCGGTGCGTTTAACCCAGTGCCTACTGCCGTTCCGCCTAAGGCTAGCTCTGCTAAGTGAGGAAGTGTATTGCGCAAGGCTTTCAGCCCATGGTTTAACTGAGATACGTACCCACTAAACTCCATTCCTAAAGTGAGTGGTGTTGCATCCATAAAGTGAGTTCTGCCAATTTTCACTACTTCTTTAAAATCCTCTGCTTTTTGATGAAGTGTATTGCGAAGCCGTTCGATTCTAGGGATTGTCTCTTCTACTATAAATTTATACGAAGCAATATGCATTGCCGTAGGAAAAGTATCGTTCGACGATTGCGACTTGTTCACGTCGTCGTTAGGATGAATGGCTTTGGTTGCATCGCTTAAATTTCCTCCAGATTTTACATGGGCACGGTTGGCCACTACATCGTTTACATTCATGTTCGATTGCGTGCCAGAACCTGTTTGCCAAACCACTAAAGGGAATTGCTCATCGTGTTTTCCTGCTGAAATCTCATCGCAAACGGAAGCAATTAAATTGGCTTTTTCGTGAGAAAGAATGCCTAACTCTGCATTGGTAAGAGCAGCCGCTTTTTTAAGAATGGCAAATGCTTTAATGATTTCGATAGGCATGGTTTGCCCACCAATTTTAAAGTTTTGGATAGAGCGTTGTGTCTGAGCGCCCCAATATTTTTCGGCAGGTACTTGTACCTCGCCCATGGTGTCTTTTTCTATACGAAATGCCATATTAATAGTATTATTTTTAGTTGATGATAACGTAATTAAAAAGTATTTCTTCAGGGTGTATTGTCTGTCATTTGTTAGAAAGTTAAAACGGAGCATTATTGCCGCTTATCTCTAAATTATTAAAATAATTTAGAGATAAGCGGCAATAATTAAGTTCAAGTTTTTACAAGGTAACTCAAATTTTTTAGCAATAGGATCATTGGTAACGCCTCCTCTGTAGGTATAAACACCTTTTGCAAACCAAGAATTATGAAACAGCATTTTATCGATTCCTCCCTGCGATTCTATTTCTATAAGAATTGGGGTAAAAATATTGCTAATGGCAGTAGTAGCTGTGCGAGCCGCCCGAGAGCCAACATTAGGGACACAATAATGAATTACATCGTGCTTACGGAACGTAGGCTTGAGGTGCGTGGTAATATCAGAAGTTTCGAAACATCCCCCTTGATCTATACTCACATCTATCAATACAGAGTTGGGTTTCATGCTTGCTACCATTTCCTCGCTTACCACGCATGGAGAGCGACCGTCATCGGAACGAATTGCCCCAATGGCAACATCGGTCTCTTTTAATGCTTCTGTTAAAGTAACTACATCTATTGTAGAAGTATACACCCCATGATAGCCTAATTTTTCTTTTATCCTTCTGAGTTTGTAGATATGATTATCGAAAATTTTCACTTCGGTGCCTAGGCCGAGAGCTGCTCTTGCGGCATATTCAGCAACCGTACCTGCACCAAGTATGAGCACTTTTGTAGGAGGCACGCCGGTTATTCCTCCTAAAATAATACCTTGCCCCTCATTAAAACTACTAAGCAACTCGGCAGCAATTAACATTACTGAACTTCCTGCAATTTCGCTCATGGCACGCACCAATGGAAGCCCACCTACCTTATCTTGAATTAAATCGTAAGCCAGTGCCGTAATCTGTTTTTGGTTGAGTGCTTGAATGTAGTCGAGTGTAATTACATTTCTTTGCAAAGCCGAGATAATCGTTTTGCCTTGTTTCATAAACCCTATTTCTTCGAGAGTAGGAGGGGCTATTTTTAAGACAATGTCCGATTCAAAAACTTCTTTGGTACTGTAAGCAATTTGGGCGCCTGCGTCACTATACTCTTTGTCTTCATATTTTGAGCAATAACCAGCTTTAGTTTCTATGCGCACCTCAACGCCATTATTGGTAAGTACCGAAACGGCTTCGGGCCTTAAAGTAACCCTTTTTTCTTTATCGGCTAGCTCACATGGAATGCCCACAGTAACAGGATTATTATTTTTAAGACGCTCCATTAATGGTGCCTCTTGAGGGTGAAATTTATAAAAATCGGCTGCAACGTCTTTAAATCCTACTTTCTCTTTGTTACTCATAACGTACCATTTTTAAGGTTCTAAGCCCCTCAGGTTTAGCTTCGATTTCGATGTTTAAATAGCCTGAGTGAGGAAGGAGTTCTCCCACTTTATCGGGCCACTCAATAAAACAATAGTTTCCACTGTAAATATAATCTTCAAAACCCAGATGGAATGCTTCCTTGGCACTATTTAATCGGTAGCAATCGAAATGATATATGGTTTCGTTGTTCACCGTAAGGTATTCATTTACAATTGAAAAAGTGGGGCTACTAGTGGGTTCTTCAACTTGTAACGTTTTACAAACTTGATTAATTAAAGTTGTTTTGCCTGCACCCATTTCTGCATTAAATAACCACAACTTTATTTCTTTCGCAAATGCAACAATTTGCGTAGCGATGCCTGGTAAATCTGTGAGTGCAAAACTTTCTATTGTTTTTTCTTGATTTGATAACATCCACAAAAATAGCATCAAAACAGATAATTACCAGCCCTAAAAAATACTTAGCCGATGCAGATGCCCTGCGATTTTGTTTTCATGTTCTAGCAACCATTTTTTTCTCCATAAACCGCCTGCATACCCTGTGAGGCTTCCATTTGAATGTAAGATTTTACACTAAAAATAGGCATTTCCAAATACTACTGACGAGTACTATAGAGCGTTAATTCTCCGGTAACATTTACAGGAATACCATTTTGCTCTATTTGTTCCGTTTGACTTGTTTTTATATTTAGGTTGGTAGCTGTGAGTTCCAGAACTTCAAACACGAACGCCTCTCCGTCTTGTATAAGTGTAAGCGTTTTACCATTGGTGCTTAAGCTCCATGTGCCATTTACAGAAGTTTCCCCTGGCGAATTTACAGTTAATTGCCCTCCGGCAGCTAATTCAATAGTACTTCCTTCGGGGATTTCTATATCGCTCGCATCAAACTCAAGTTGCTCTAGCAATTCCGTAGAAATTGGAATGCCATTTACTAAGACAGATAATTCTTGGTTTTGCAGCCGCCAAGTTCCTTCAATAGAAACGGGGTCAGAGCCATCGTCGCTACAATTTGTAAAGAGTATTAGTGGAAGCAATAATACAAGCCGATAAATTTTAAAATTGTTCATAATTACAATGGGTTAATGAAATATGCGAATAAGGGATTAAAAAAGGCTACTATAATCAAAAAAACTGAGCAAAAACATATTTTTTTGTCATCTCGACCGCAGGGATAAAACAATTACGTTTACTTGTCCTATTGTTCAATTCTCCGCAAGCTCAGAATGACACCAAAATTTATTCTTTAGGCTCAAAAAAGAAGGTTATAAGCC
>CAZFQW010000065.1:0-11055 GCA_964521225.1 uncultured Roseobacteraceae bacterium | reverse complement strand
CTAATTATTGTAGCAGCACTTTATGCGTTATTTTGGTAAAAAAGTTTATCCCTACACTGCAAAAAAGGTGTAGGGATTTTTTATAATTTTATATTCAACTAACGGACTTTCCCCATTAGCCACAGAAAGAAAGGCGCACCAACGAGCGAGGTAATAATTCCCAAAGGAATTTCGAGAGGAGAAAAGAGAATGCGTGCGGCCCAATCTGCCCAAAGCATAAAAGTGCCTCCAACAATTAGGCAGCCTGTCAAAATCTTTCGGTAATCGTTCCCAATAATTAACCGAACAATATGCGGAATCATTAAACCTACAAAGCCCACTACGCCATAAAGTGCTACAATCCCCCCGGCAACAATGGAGACTACCACAAAAAGTTGTTTCCGAAGTTTTACAGGATTAACCCCTAAAGTGTATGCGGTTTCTTCGCCCATTAGCATCGCATTCAGCGCATTCGATTTCAAAATAAAAAGGACGGCTCCTAAGCTTACCCCCACAAAAGGGACAATTAATTTTTCCCAAGAAGCTGATTGGAAACTTCCTAAAGTCCAAAAAATAATTTCACGCATCCCTTTATCGGGGCTTATGTACAAAACGAAGCTGGTCATTGCACCAAATAAGGCAGAAATAGCTACTCCCGCCAAAATCAATCGTTCGGTAGAAAGCCTATGATTGTTTTGCCCCATAAGCAGCACCATAGAAAGGGCTAACATCGCTCCGCCGAAAGCACCTAAAGGCACTATAAACCATGCTCCAACGGTAAGCCCTAGTAAAATCATGAGCGAAGCACCCAAAGAAGCACCCGAAGAAACGCCTAATAAATACGGGCTCGCCAAAGGGTTCCGTAAAATAGCTTGCATGGTAGCTCCTGCAATAGATAAACCTGCTCCTGTGAGCAAACCTGCCAAAATTCTCGGAAACCGAATCGACCATATAATTTTCTGATGGGTCATTTCCCAATTGCCTATTTTAAGCGAGGTAAATTTGTAGAGTAAAATGCGGAGAATATCGGTAAAAGCGATGGTAACTGAGCCCGAAGAAAGGCTAATCATCACAGAAATAAAGAGTAGAACTCCAGCAATTCCTATTGCCCACCGCCATTGTTGGTCGTAAACATGCAGCGAATCTGCTACTTCTGCAATTGTCCATTCTTTTTTACTGTAACTTTGCTGTTTACTCATTAATAATTTTTTAATCCTGTTTTGTTGGTTTCACTAAACTTATAATTAAGCACTAAAAACTCAACACTTTAACTAATGGCTGCAATAACTTCTTTTCAAGATTTCAAACTTAATAAACAACTGCTCAATGCAATAGAAGAATTGGGATTTGAAAAACCAACCCCTATCCAAGCAAAGGCAATTCCCGTAGTGCAATCGGGGCACGATTTGCTAGGAATTGCCCAAACAGGCACTGGGAAAACCGCCGCATTTTTGTTGCCCATTATCATGAAAATTAAGTATGCTCAGGGCAACACTCCTAGAGCGTTAATCCTTGCGCCAACCAGAGAATTAGCCAAACAAATAGATGACCACCTTAGCCAGCTAGCTGTTTATACCGATTTGCGGCATGTTTGTGTTTTTGGCGGAATAGGGCCTAAAAAACAGGCGGAGCAACTTGCCGAAGGTGTTGATATTGTGGTGGGAACACCGGGCAGAGTGCTCGACCATTACTACAATGGGCATTTGGTTTTCAAACAGGTTAAAACCATGGTGCTCGACGAAGCCGACCGTATGATGGATATGGGTTTTATGCCTCAAATCAGGAAACTGTTAGAGGTGCTTCCTCAAAAAAGGCAAAACCTTTTGTTTTCTGCTACCATGCACAAAATAGTTTTAAAACTTTCAGAAGAATTTCTGGAATTCCCTCAAAGGGTAGAAGTTTCCAAACAATCTACCCCAGCAGAAACTGTATCGCAATCGGTCTACTTTGTCCCAAATTTTCTGACTAAAATTGCGCTATTGGGCTATTTGCTAAGCGATGTTGAGAAATTTCGTAAAGTAATCGTATTCTCTCGCACTAGGGGAAATGCCGATAATATTGCCAAATTTTTAACGCGAAAAGGCGAGGGCGATATTCGGGTAATCCACTCGAATAAGGGGCAAAACGCTCGTCAGAATGCAATGGACGAGTTTAAAGAAGACAACATCAGGGTTCTAGTTTCTACCGATGTTTCTGCCCGTGGAATTGATGTAAGTATGGTGAGCCATGTAATTAACTTCGACGTGCCTGCTCTTTACGAAGATTATGTACACCGAATTGGGCGAACCGGCCGTGCCGAACATAAAGGCGAAGCCATCACGTTTTGTAACCCTTCCGAAGAATATCATCTGAGAAAAATTGAAAAGTTAATTCGGATGGAAATTCCTAAGTTAGCATTCCCCGAAGCCATTGAAATTGTCAAAACACCTTTTGCTGAAAGCCAAACCATGGCAAAGGAAATCGATAACCAAAAGAAAAAAGAAGACCCTACTTTTAAAGGTGCCTTCCACGAGAAAAAAGAAAGGAAAAAGAAGTTTATCCCGAAAAGAAAAGTCAGTTCTTCCCCTCAAAAGAAAGGCAACAGCAGCGGCAGAAAAAAAAGAAGGTAGTTTAATTATTTTATGATGGGGTAGATTGCGGGGTCGTACTTTGTGAGGTGGGCAACCCTGCCTGGTGTTATCCCCCTGTTCGGGAATGATTTCAGCACCGATTTTCGGAGATGCTGCTCTGCACAATTTAATTCGAACGGAGGGAGAAATTTACCATCAGGAATTTGGGCTAAACCTTCTGCCTGCCCGCTGATTCCCACAAAGGTTTCCACGTAATCGTACCAAGGCTCAATGTCTTTGTAACGGATGGGCCAATCGGCTTCCATTCCTTCTTTTGCATTTGCTTCAAAATCGAGGTCGCTCCAACGGTAGCAGTGCGTACCCCACATGATGCCCCTTATAACTAGAAGTTAGGTATTTCTGCGGTAGTTTACTATTTCGGGCAACTCAACTTTCATACTTTGGCTTGTGTTGTAGGAAACTAACAAAGCAGAGATTTACCACAAATCTATACATAGCCTGCCGGCAGGCTGAACCTCTATCAATTCACATCACGCTGAAAGTGAGTAGTATCTGCCTCCTCAAATTAGCTATTTCCTCACTTGCCCGTCGCCTTGCAGTATCCATTTGTAGCTAGTTAGTTCTTTTAAACCCATGGGCCCACGAGCGTGCATTTTTTGGGTACTAATTCCAATTTCGGCACCTAAGCCAAACTGTGCACCGTCGGTAAAGGCTGTAGAAGCATTTGCATACACCACGGCGGCATCTATCCTATTTAAAAAATCCTGAATATTTTTTATATTCTCAGTAATAATTGCCTCGCTGTGTTTTGAACTATACGTGTTAATATGGTCTATTGCCGAATCGATACTGCTCACCGTTTTTATTGCCATTTTGTAATCGAGGAATTCCATCCCAAAATGTTCTTCTTTGGCAAAGTGCAAAAGCGATTGCGGATACTCGCCTTTTAATGCGCCGTATGCTAATTCATCTGCATAAATTACCACCACTTTTTCTGATAGTTTTTTGCAAAGTTTGGGTAAAGCATTTATCATGTTCTGATGCACTAGAAGGCAGTCAAGTGCATTACATACACTTACGCTACGGGTTTTTACATTGAAAATAATTTTTTTTGCTTTATCAATATGAGCCGATTCATCGATAAATGTATGAACAATCCCTGCGCCGGTTTCAATTACGGGTACTTTCGCATTTTCCCTCACAAAATTGATTAAGCTTTGGCTTCCTCTCGGAATAATTAAATCTACAAAGTCGGTAGCTTGAAGCATTTGCTCTGTTACAATGCGGTCAATAGGTAGCAACTGCACCACATTCGGGGAAATTTTATGCCGTACCAATACTTCGTGAATTACCTGCATAATTGCTTGGTTAGAGTGCGCTGCATCTCTTCCTCCCTTTAACAGGCAGGCATTTCCCGATTTAAGACAAAGCGAAAACACATCGAAGGTAACATTGGGGCGGGCTTCATAAATAATCCCAATTACTCCTAGGGGAACGGTTACTTTCTGTAATAAAAGTTTATTTTCTAGTACTCGCTTTTCAAGCACTCTACCAAGAGGAGAAGGCAAAGCGGCCACATTCAGTAAATCCTTGCCAATTTGCTCTAACCTTTCTGTAGTAAGCTTTAGGCGATCGTATTTAGGGTTTTCAGGACTCATCCGCTGTAAATCTTTTTCATTTTCAGCAAGAATAAATCTACTTTTTTCCAAAGTGGCTACCGCTAAATCAGATAACACTTGGTTAGTTGCTGCGTCGTTGAGGGTGTGCATTAAACGAGTCGCTTTTTTTACATTGTTAAAGATGGTTTCTGGTTGGCTCATGGTTTGGAGTTTAAAAGTTATCTGCAATTATAACTGAATCCTTAAAAAATGTTAGCAACTCATAGAGCGAGCAACTATACAACATAAACATTCATTCTATTTTACGTATACCTATTGCACAAAGTGCCAGGCAATTAAATTACTAACATTTGAAATCATGAAAAGAAACTTTACTCTACATATTTTACCAATCGTTGCAAAGAAACATCTGTTGAAGGTGTTATTTTTTGTTTTGATTTTAGGATTTATGGGAATACAAAATGCAAATGCCCAAAGGTTTTCCACTGAAAAAACGAAGAACATCACTTTGAAAGATACTTGGAGTTTGTCTCAAATTGAATTTAATGTATATCCCAACCCTTCGAGAGGAAGTGAAGTTAATATTACAGTAAAGGGCTTAGAAGAAAAACAGGCCGATTTAATACTTTACAATACAATTGGTGGCGTGGTTTGGAAAAAGCAAGTTGAAGTAAATACCAATGGGGAAGTCAATGAAAAATTAAATCCAGATGATTACCATTTTACCCGAGGTCTTTATCTTCTTTCCATTTCGGAGAAAGGGCAACGAACTATGAAGAAGCTAATAATTAATTAAGAATAAGTACTTAGACGAAATTAACTCCAAGTAATTAACATGAACAATTCGCCATTCGCAATTGAACGTTTAGAGCATGTTTAAGTTTTTGTAAGCATTTGAAAATAAGAAATTTAAAGAGCGCAGGCACGAAAATCCAGCGGGGGTTAGGGTGGGTATGAAGGGTGGAAGCTTTGGATTTTCTTGATTTTTTGGTTCGTTTTTCATCAAGGAAAAATGAACAAATGCTAAGACAACGTTACACAAATTATTATTTTATGATAATTCGTTTTTAAGAAATTAAATTTTTAAACATGCTCTTACTTATAACCGCTATGAAATAAATAACCCCTTCAAGATAAAATCTGAAGGGGTTTATATTTTAATAAGGATAATTACAGGTTAATAATCTCCTAAAGTCTCTTCTAATTGTGCCAATGCCTTCGCTGTTTCCTCATCGTTAGGAGCAACCCCATGCCATTTGTGTGTTCCTACCATAAAATCGATTGGATAGCCCATTTCAGTATTCATTAATACCATTACAGGTTTTCCTTTACCACATTTTGCATTTGCCTCGGTTACTGTTTTGTCTAAATCGGCCATGTCGTTGCCATTGCACGATAACACTTCCCAACCAAAAGAAGCATACCTCTCTCCCATGCCACTTACAGACATTACTTCTTCCGTAGAGCCGTCAATCTGTTGGCCATTGTAATCTATAAAAGCAACCAAATTATCCACTTTCTGATGCGCTGCAAACATCGCTGCTTCCCACACATTCCCTTCTTGCTGTTCACCGTCGCCCATTAATACATACACTTTTCGGTCGTCGTTGTTCAGTTTTTTACCTAAGGCAGTGCCAATCGCTACAGAAAGTCCTTGCCCTAAAGAGCCAGATGCCATTCTAATGCCAGGAAGATGCTCGTAGGGAGTCGGATGACCTTGTAACCTTGAGTCGATTTTACGGTGTGTAGCCAATTCAGCAACGGGGAAGTACCCTGCACGGGCTAAAACGCTGTACCACACTGCCGAAATATGGCCATTAGATAGGAAGAATAAATCTTCGCCCATACCGTCCATATTGAAACTGGTATCGTGTTTCATTACTTTAAAATACATCAGGGTAAATAAGTCGGCACATCCTAACGCACCCCCGGGGTGTCCGTTGCCCACTCCGTGTACCATTCTGATAATATCTCTACGTACCTGACTTGCAATTCGCTCAAGTTCTTTAATGTCAGCCATTATTAAAAAATTTATAATCCTTGAAAGTGTTCAACCTTAAAGATACAAATCTAACAGAAAGATTGATAATTTGATGATACCATAGTTTGGATAGTTTGATGATGCGATTATTTAAAAAAAATAGCCTATCGGTTTCAACCGATAGGCTATTTACTGAATATAGATTTGCGATTGACTCTTTACCCCAAAATCTGAGCAGAGTGTTCTTTCGTTTTTACTTGTCTGCCTGTCAAAATTTCGGTAATTACCCCTTTTTCGTCAATCACAAAAGTGGTTCTTTCTGTTCCCATGTAGGTTTTTCCGTACATCGATTTTTCCTTCCATGTGCCAAACAATTCATGGATAACTTTATCGGTATCGGCAATAAGAGGGAAGGGAAGCCCGTGTTTCGCTATAAATTTTTGGTGTGAAGTTCCGCTGTCGGTGCTAATTCCTACAACAGCAAAACCTTGTGCAAGTAGCGCCTCGTAATGATCGCGTAAGTTACAAGCCTGTGCCGTACAGCCAGGCGTATTGTCTTTCGGGTAGAAATACATTACTAGTTTTTTACCAGCAAAATCTTTTAAAGAAATATCGTTTCCGTCTTGGTCTTTTCCTGTAAAATCGGGTGCTTTATCGCCAATATTAAGTGCCATAGTCAATTTATATTTTTAGTTTGATAATTTGGACTTAAAAAGTAAACCGTCAGATTGTATTAGTGTTGAGACTTTTTTGCGAATTTTAATGTAAAGACGGTTCATTAAGTCCTTTATCAAAATACATAGCTTACTCGTAGACTAACTGCTTTTTTTTCGCTAAAAGCTCAAGGCTAAACACCAAAAATTCAAAACTCAAACATGGCAAATACACCTATTTTAGAATGGTTTATTATTGGGATTTTAACCGTTGTGCTTATACTGGTTTTGCTCCGAAACAAAAAATCATCGGAAGAACAAATCACCCTCGAAGCGGAAAAGCTTTTAGAAAAATGGAAAAAGAAAGAAGAAAAACGGATTCGCCAAAATGCCATTGACGGTAGCCAAGCCGTTACCTTGGGTAAATCCATAGAACATATTATCCCTTATTTTAAAGATTTCCCTTACAACCCAAAAGATGTACGCTTTTTAGGTTCTCCCATCGATTTAATTGTATTCGACGGACTGAATGCGGGGGAATTAGAGCAAGTAGTTTTTATAGAGGTAAAAACAGGCAAAACGGCCCGACTACCCGAGCGGGAAAAAATGGTAAAGGAATGTATTGAAGGGGGAAGAGTACATTGGCAATTACTGCATTATCAAACCTAAGTTACTGCTATGAACCACGCATTTGTAAACGAGAAAGCAATTGTATTATTGATACAACGTGAGGTTTTCAGAAATTAAAACTAAGAGCATGTTTAAGTTTTTGTAAGCATTTGAAAATAAGAAATTTAAAGAGCGCAGGCACGAAAATCCAGCGGGGGTTAGGGTGGGTATGAAGGGTGGAAGCTTTGGATTTTCTTGATTTTTTGGTTCGTTTTTCATCAAGGAAAAATGAACAAATGCTAAGACAACGTTACACAAATTATTATTTTATGATAATTCGTTTTTAAGAAATTAAATTTTTAAACATGCTCTAAACCCTCTCTTAAAACCGTCTTTGCCAGCTGAAGGACGGGTTGTGTAGTTGCGTGAAGCAAACTGTTGGAGGGGTGCCATTTTACTGACAGGCTGCTTCGCTCTGCTTGCAATGACGGATGAGTTAGTTGATTATGAAATAATTAAATAAAAACCCTTTAAGGGGAACATGGAGCGCCTTTATGGATGCTCATACTCAGCCCGGCTAGACATTGATTTATAAAGTAGACAAGAAAAAAAAACAGTAGATTTTGTTTGCATGGGAGCTCATTCAGACTTATTTTGGTGTTTTTCTGGCTACCAAAGATTGTGATAATTTATTTATTGTGAGTTGCTACAACGTATTTCTGAAAGCGTGTACGATTTCAGAAGCAATGAAACTCATTCGAGGATTCACGCTCGAAAAAAAAAGAATAGGTTTGCAAAACCAGTCGGAATAATGCTTACCTACTAACAAGCTTTTTGGTTTTTAGCATCGCAGATAAACCTACAAAAACCTTGATTTGCTGTGAACAATACCCCTATTATAACCTACCACGACGCTTATTTCTATTTTGAACTCTATGAAGAGTATATTCAGATTCATCAGCATAATAGAATAATAATTCCTTACCGAGGAGTGATTAAAAACGATGGAGAAAAAATCTATTTTAGAGAATTAAAATCCATCTACTTTTTCAAAGAATTAAAAGCATACCACGACAGTTATCATCAAAAAGATAAAGTAGGATGGGTGTATGAATGTAAGCTTAAAGGAAAGCATACTTCTTTTAAATCAATCAGAAATGTTATTCATGGAGACCAAGGCAGAAATCAAATTGAGAAAACAGAAGAGTATGGTAAGTTCGTTAGACAACTTATAGAAAAAGTATTACCCCATCATCCTAAAATTTACACAAACTCTGGCTTAACGAATCTTATCAACAAAAAGCTACCATTTCTCAAACTCGATAAAGTGCCCACTTATATGTTTGTTTTAATGGCTACTTTACCTGTTATACTCCTAGATAATTTAGACTATTTACTTGCCTTTCTCGGTTTTGAGTTTGATTCTTGGGCATTTTTTACCTTAGGCTTAGTTGGATACGTAGTTCCTATTTCTACATTTATAATAAGTCGTTTTTGGAAAAAAACACTTATTTGGGAAGAAGTGGAACAAGAGTATTTGCCATTGAAACCAGAATAGAAAAAATGATTTAGGCTGAGATGATTGTTTAATGTCTTTCTGCTAAATCTTCGCTAATTCAAACATCCACGCTCGAATTAATCGCCTATCCAATACTAAAACCTATATCTTAAAAACTTTCCCAAAAAAATAGCTAAATTCGCACCCTTAAAATTGAACTAAAAAGCCGACTCAACTAAAAAGTTGAGCATTGATGTATGAAATATCCAGAGTACGAAAAATCGGATTTTGTGAAGGTTGGGGAGGAAATCCTTAAATTTTGGCAAGAAAATACAGTTTTTGAGAAGTCGGTAAGTAGCCGCGAGGGGAAACCGAGTTTCACTTTCTACGAAGGACCTCCTTCTGCGAATGGGGCACCGGGCATTCACCACGTAATGGCGAGGACTGTAAAAGACATTTTCTGCCGTTACAAAACCTTAAAAGGTTTCCAAGTAAAGCGTAAAGCGGGCTGGGATACCCACGGTCTTCCTGTAGAATTAAAAGTTGAAAAAGACTTAGGGATTACCAAAGAAGACATCGGTACAAAAATTACGATTGAAGAATACAATCAGAAGTGTAAGGAGGCAGTCATGAAATTCAAAGCCGAATGGGATGACTTAACCCAAAAAATTGGCTATTGGGTAGATTTGGATGACCCTTATATCACTTTTGAAAAAGAATATATTGAATCGCTTTGGCATTTATTAAAACGCCTTTACGATAAAGGGTTTTTATATAAAGGATATACCGTTCAGCCCTATTCTCCGGCAGCGGGTACGGGGCTTAGTTCGCACGAGCTCAACTTACCGGGTTGCTACCAAGATGTAAAAGACACCTCTATAACGGCACAGTTTAAACTAATTCGCAACGAGCAATCGGAACATCTTTTCGATGGTATTGAAGATGTTTTTGTGTTAGCTTGGACTACTACGCCTTGGACTTTGCCTTCAAACTGTGCGTTGGCAGTGGGCGAAAAAATTAATTACGTAAAGGTGAGAACGTTCAATCCGTACACTTTTGCCCCTATTACAGTGATTTTGGCGAAAGATGTATTTCATCATTATTTCAACCCAAAGGCAAAAGAGTTAGAACTGACCGATTACAGCCCCGGCGATAAACTCATCCCGTATAAAATTACCAAAGAACTTACCGGAACAGACTTGCTTGAGGCGAGCTACGAACAGCTAATGCCCTACGTACCCGCAGAAGGGCGTGCTTTTGTAATTATCCCTGGCGATTTTGTAACTACCGACGACGGTACGGGAGTGGTACACACCGCCTCTGTTTTTGGTGCCGATGACTTTAGAGTTGCCCAAGCCAACAACGTAGTGGCAATTATGGTAAAAGATGAAAGCGGCAAAGCAGCTCCTTTGGTAGATAAACAGGGGAAGTTTGTAGCAGAAGTTACCGATTTCGCTGGCAGGTATGTGAAGGAGGAGTATTACTCTGACGAAGAAAGGGCTGCCGATGGCTTTAAACCAACCGATGTGCTCATCGCCATCAAACTAAAAGAAGAAAACAAAGCCTTTAAGGTAGAAAAATACGAACACACCTATCCGCATTGCTGGAGAACCGATAAGCCCATCCTTTACTACCCGCTAGACTCTTGGTTCATTAGAACTACGGCAGTAAAAGACCGGTTGGTAGCACTGAACAAAACCATTAACTGGAAACCGGCATCGACAGGTACAGGGCGTTTCGGCAATTGGCTAGAAAATTTGGTAGACTGGAACCTTTCCCGTTCTCGCTATTGGGGAACACCGCTGCCTATTTGGAGAACCGAAGAAGGCGAAGAAGAAATTTGCATTGGTTCCATGAACGAGCTGCAAGCAGAGGTTGAAAAAGCCTTGGCAGCAGGGGTGATGGACGCAAGTTCTGAATGGATAAAAGAGGGTAAACTCACCGAAGCATTCGATTTGCACCGCCCGTATGTAGATGACATTGTGTTGGTGAGTAAATCGGGGCAACCTATGCGCCGCGAACCCGATTTGATAGATGTGTGGTTCGATAGCGGTGCCATGCCCTTTGCCCAATGGCACTATCCGTTCGAGAACAAAGAGATATTTAAAGAAAGCTTCCCTGCCGATTACATTTCGGAGGGAGTGGA
>CAZFQW010000064.1:0-11084 GCA_964521225.1 uncultured Roseobacteraceae bacterium | reverse complement strand
TAGCTCAGTTGGTTAGAGCACCGGTTTGTGGTTCCGGGGGTCGTGGGTTCGAGTCCCATTCTTCGCCCCAAAAAAAAATAACTCATTGATTATCAATGGGTTATTTTTTTTATTCTCCTCAAAATTTTAGCAATTTCAGCAAACTGAGAAACTGATAATCAGCCACTTCTACAATAGCTTTGGTCGTCTTGTCTTAATTTAAGTTGTTTTTGTGTTAACCTATTTCAGGACGAGACAGGCAGATAAACGAGCAGAGTTACTTGGCAAAATATTTATCACCCAAGCCGTTTCCACACACTCAAGAACTCGCTCATTACCATAGCTGTGGCACCCCAAATTACCGTTTCTCGGAGCACAAAAGCGGGCGTTTTAATTTTTATGTTACCCATCACCTTCACTTCTCTTTCTTTTAAATTATCAGGGTGCTGAAATTCATGCAGAGCAAATTCTAATACCGAATCTACTTCGCATTCGTTGGGCATATAGGCATTGGGCGAGTTTGGTAGCCATGCTACAACGGGCGTAACTAGGGAGTTACTGGGGGGAATATAAAGTGGTGTTAAATGGCCTAAAACATAGCTTTGAGAGACTTTAATTCCAATTTCTTCCCATGTTTCTCTGAGTGCCGTTTCGGTTAAGTTGGCATCGGTATCGTCTTTTCTACCTCCCGGAAAAGCAATTTGCCCGCTGTGTACTTTGTGATCGATAGCACGGCGAATAAAGGGTAGGCTTATTTTCCCGTCTTTGTAAGAAAGTGCCAAAAGAACGGCGGAAACCCTAGCGTTTTCAGGGGGTTTTACCCAGCCTGTTTCTAGCCTAGGAACCGACGACATTTGTTGTTGTGCTGCGGCCCCTGGTAGCGGTTTCTGTAAGGCTTCTTTTAGTAGTTTTGGCGCTTCGGCTATGTTTATAACAGGAGAGGGTTGCGTATTCAATTTCTTCTTTATGTTAAATAAATTTTTATTTTCGTTTAATAATAACAGAGTGCTTAACTCAATTTACTTTGATACTTTAAGGATAGATACTTGCGTTCACAAACGGAATGAGAGCCAGGATAAGTGCCTCTTTGTAATATTGTGTTCTGTTGATTAGTCCGTGAGTAAGAATACCCACAGAGCCAGAACCTTGTTTAGAGTTTCTTTTCTCAAACACCTTATCGTCTGCTTCTCCTAATTCAATTCCTTCGCTCACTAGTTTTTCAATAATTTTGGGGAGGTAGAAGGTGCCTGTTTTTGCTTTGCCTTCCAACTCACTATTTTTTGCTAAAATACTCATCCAAGCAAAAACAGTCATCCCATCAATATCGTGGTCAACGCCGCCCTCAACACCTACCCAATAATGGGCTGAGGGAACAGATTTTTTACAGAATAAAGCTCTATTTCTGGCACCAAGAAGTGTTTCAGAGTCACCAACGGGTTGCTCGGCTACTTTAGAGGGGGCAGCAATGCCTTCTGTTTCAAAGGTTATTTTGGGAAAAACTCTCTGAAAACTTTCTTTTACTGCGTTGATTTTAACAGGGTTTTTAGAACCTACGATAATTTTTTTTGTCATCTCTGATTGATTTTAAAACATTTCTGCAAAAACGATAAAATGTAGAAGTGTTATCTTCAGGTTTTTTGCGCAACTCAAAAATAAACACTAAAATCTAATGATTGACTTATGTAAATTTACAACTTGTAAACTAAACATCGTTTCGTTAGACACGAATATTAACCGTTAGGATATGCTCAAAAGCTTAGTGATAAAAAATTATGCGTTAATAAGGCACTTAGAAATTACTTTTTCTAATGGCTTAAATATAATTACAGGAGAAACAGGTGCGGGGAAATCTATTATGCTAGGGGCTTTAGGGCTGTTAAAAGGGCAAAGAGCAAATACTAAAATCCTTTACGACAACGACAAAAAATGTGTAGTCGAAGCTTTTTTCGATTTAAGAGAATACCCCCAACTACAACAAGAGTTTGAAGACTTAGATATTGACTACGATGCCCTCGCCGTATTTCGCAGAGAAATTACCGCTTCGGGGAAATCGAGGGCATTTGTGAACGATACTCCCGTTAATTTAGATACACTTAGGCTGATTGGAAACCAAATTATGGATATCCATTCACAGCACGAAACGTTAAAGTTAGGCGACAGCGAATTTCAGCTAAAAGTAATTGATGAGTATGCTTCTAACCAAGAAGAAAAAAAGAATTTTGTAAAGGCATATAAAGCTTACAGAAAAGCATTAAAGGCTTGGCAAAAACTCCAAGAAGAACATCGAAAAGCGCAAAAAGAATACGATTTTAATTTGCATCAGTTGAAAGAGTTAGAGGAAGCCAAACTCGATGAACTGCTGCAAGAAGAACTTGAAGAACAATTCAATAAAATTAGAAATGTAGAGAAAATTGCCGCCGCCTTGCAAACAACAAAACAGGGGATAGGAGGGGAAGAATATTCTGCCGAAAAAATGTTACAGAGTGCGCTTTCTGCCATGAATCCTATTAGAAATTTTGGGGATAACTTCCAGAAAATAGGGACTAGATTAGAAAGTATTCTGATTGAAATTCAGGATATATTAATGGAAGTAGATGGGCAAGAAGAGAGCCTATTTGTGAACCCCGAAGAAGCAGAGCAAATTTCCGATAAATTAGATAAACTGTACTCGCTTCAGAAGAAACATAGAGTAGACTCTGTGGAAGCGCTCATGGAAATTAAAGATACGCTAGAACAAAATGTGAACCGGGTTGAAAATTTTGAGGAAGAGCTAATACAACTAGCCCAAGAAAGAGACGAAGCAGAACAAGAGATGACAAATAAAGGGCAGGCGCTTACTTTAACGAGGCAAAAAGCAAGCAGCCCCCTAGTAGAAGAATTAGAAGAACTCCTAAAGCGAGTAGGGATTTTAAATGCACAACTAGAAATCGCTATCGAGCCACAAGAGCCTTCTGAAACTGGGCTCGACTCAGTCGATATATTTTTTAGTGCCAACAAAGGCATTGCCCCGCAACCGCTTAGCCAAGTTGCTTCCGGAGGCGAGTTTTCTAGGTTAATGCTTTGCCTTAAATATGTTTTGGCAGGAAAAACCGCTTTACCAACCCTAATTTTCGATGAAATAGACACTGGGATTTCAGGGGAAATAGCCATTAAAGTAGGGCAAATGATGAAGAAAATGGCAAAAAAACATCAGCTGATTACCATTAGCCACTTACCACAAATTGCTGCAAAAGGCAAAAGCCACTTCTTTGTTTATAAAGACGACTCCGAGGAAAAAACAGCGAGTAACATCAGAGAGCTAACCAACGAGGAGCGTCTAACGGAAATTGCCCGAATGATTGGGGGCGAAAACCCAAGCCCAACTGCTTTTGAAAGTGCCAGAGAGCTGATTAATGCATAAATCGTTGTTTGTTATTTATATTTATCAGTCGTTTCAAAAAAATATTTGCCTTACGAAGTAGAGTTTATTTATGAAGTAACATGAGTGATATTACATTTGATTTTAGGAAGGCTATTGAAAGGTTTAATAAATATGGCAGTGGAATAGGCTTTGACTATATCTTGGACCATTTAAGAAAAAACGCAAAGGTAGGGATATTAACTACGGTGAGTAGCGATAATCATTTTTGTGATGTGAAAGCTACATTTGGTATGCAGGGAATTACCTCTTCTAGCAGTTTTTTAAAACGTTTGGCAGCAGTAGCCTTACACTTAAATGAACCCTTAGCGTTAACGGGAGAGTATACAGTACCCCTAAATTTTTTAGTTGACAAACAACCGCTAAAATGGGTGCTTTTCCCCATAAAACTAGGCGATACTACACGAGCATTTGTATTATTGGGAGGCAAAAACACACCTAAAGCACCATCAAATAATGACGTACTTGCGTTTCTAAAATTTTTACTTCAACAAGAAGATTGGGCCTATACTGAACTTATATCTCGAAAAAGCGGAGAGGTTAGCAACCAACAAAAATTGCTCGAGCAACTTAGTATCCACAAAGAAGAACTATTAACGCAGAACCAAGAGTTACAAGAAAAACAAGACGAGTTAAATACTACACGTAACTATTTTGAGCATTTATTTGAGTACTCCCCAATAGGTTATGTACTGGTAAGTAAATATGGGGAAGTATTGAAGGTGAATCGCCAGATTGAAAAGTGGTTTAATATACAAGAAGAAGACGTACAAAATAGAGAAATAAACTTTTCTAAATTTCTTTCTTTGGAAGAGCAATCGGCATACACTAAATTCCTTTCGAATGCATTTAAGTCTGATGTACCTATTGAAGCAGAGTTTGAAGTAGACCGTAAAGATGAAACATGGTATTTTCAAATAGTCGCTTTAACCTTAAAGTTTGAAAATGCTGAACCACAAGTTCTTCTGTCTATAACCAATGTTACACAGCTTTTTAACCTTAAACAAGTCGCCGAACAGACAAAAGAAAAGCTTGAACAATTAGCGTTAGTAGCTAAAAAAACAGATAATTTAGTGATAATCACCGATAGGCATGGTTTGATAGAGTGGGTAAATCACGGCTTTTTAAACGAAACGGGCTTTTCTTCTAAAGAAGTTCTAGGAAAAAAACCAGAAGACTTTTTACAAGGAAAAGACTCTGATAGAAAAGTAATAGAAAGATTGAGCAAGGCAATTGCTTTAGGGGAAAGTATAGAAGTAGAATTAATTAATTACAGAAAAGACAATACCCCCTATTGGGTAGATATAAGCATACAGCCTATTTATAATGATAGAAATCTGCTAGAAAAATTCATCTCAATACAAAAAGTAATTACCGATAAGAAACGCCAAGAAGAAACTTTGCAACGCAACATACAACTCTTAGAAAAAACGAACCAAGAACTTGATAACTTTGTGTACCGCGTTTCGCACGATTTACGTGCACCTATTTCCTCTGTTTTGGGGCTTATTGAAATAAGTAGACTGACCGACGATTGGGATACTATTTATTATTACCTCGACCTACAAGAGCAGAGCATGAAAAAGCTCGATAATTTTATTAGAGATATTCTTGACTACTCTCGCAATGCCCGACAGAAAGTAAAACAAGAAGAGATTGATATAGAAGGGATAATCAACTCTATTTTTGAGGGTTTACAATTTTCGGATACTACGAACCTTATCAGCAAATCCATAAAAATTGATGGCGAAACTGCATTTTACAGCGATGAATCTCGTGTAAAAGTCATTTTATCGAACCTGATTTCTAACGGTGTAAAATACGCAGCCCCTTTTAGAGCAGAATCTCATATCAACTTTTCTATAAAAGTAGACGAGCAAAAGATGGAAATAATATACCAAGATAATGGCATTGGAATTCTGAAAGAGCATCTACCTCATATCTTCGAAATGTTTTACCGTGCTACAGATGTAAATAAAGGTTCGGGTTTAGGGCTTTATATCGTAAAAGAAACGGTAAATAAATTAGGTGGAACAATCAGTGTAAGCTCTCCGCAAGGTTTAGGGACACAGTTTACCATCGTATTGCCCAACGAATTACCAAAAAAGGCAGAGTACAAATAAGTAACTAAATACGCCTTACAATCCGATTATTCCTTTATTTTTGTGGGAGAATTTTAAACCTTGAAAATAGTATAATCATGGACATGCAATTTTTCGCATACATTTTCTTTGTCGCATTACTCTCTACTGCCGCTTTAGTAGGTATATATTTAAGTAAGCAGGAAAGCAAACGGTAATCACTTTTACTTTACACAAGCGTACTAAAAAGATTTGAAAACCCTGGCAGCAGCTTCAATTGCGAAGACGCCCAGGGTTCAGTTGTATATTTTAAATAGTTAAAAAAAGATGAATCAAGGAAACTTGAAAGAGTTAAAGGCTCGTGTAACAGCCTTGAGGGGGTACCTTTGACTACGATACTAAAGTAGCAGAAATAGCAGAAGAAGAAAAAGTTACCACACAAGCAAATTTTTGGAACGACCCCAAAGAAGCCGAAAAAATCTTGAAAGATATAAAGGCTAAAAAAATCTGGGTAAATAACTTTGAGAAAATAAATGCTCTTTATGGCGATTTTGAAGCTTTATTTGAGTTTTTTGAAGCGGGAGATGTGCCCATAGCCGAAGTGGAAGAAGAGTTTACCAAAGTAAGTAAAGCTTTAGAAGCCTTAGAGGTTAAAAAAATGCTTTCCGGTGAAGAAGACCAACTTTCTGCAATACTTGAAATTAATGCAGGAGCAGGAGGAACCGAAAGTAACGATTGGGCAGAAATGCTCATGCGGATGTATATTATGTACGGCGAAGCACAAAAGTATAAAGTGCGCGAAGTAAACTTAAATGCGGGAGATGTAGCAGGTATAAAATCGGTAACGCTAGAGATAGACGGCGATTTTGCCTACGGCTACCTCAAGTCTGAAATTGGAGTGCACCGTTTGGTGCGTATCTCTCCTTTCGATTCTGGCGGTCGGCGGCATACTTCGTTTGCATCGGTATTTGTGTATCCTGTAGTCGACGACTCCATTAACATCGAAATAAGTCCTGCCGATATTACCTGGGAAACCTTCCGTTCTGGAGGGGCAGGAGGGCAAAATGTAAACAAAGTAGAAACGGCTGTACGCTTACGCCACGCACCTTCGGGAATTATCATAGAGTGCCAGCAAGAACGCTCGCAGATTCAGAACAAAGACAAGGCAATGAAAATGCTCAAATCTCAACTGTATCAGCAAGAAATTCAGAAAAGAAACGAAGAACGCGATAAAGTAGAAAGCTCTAAAAAGCGCATTGATTTTGGCTCTCAAATCAGAAGTTACGTGATGCATCCTTACAAACTAGTGAA
The DNA here is from genome assembly GCA_964521225.1 of uncultured Roseobacteraceae bacterium. Taxonomy (GTDB): domain Bacteria; phylum Bacteroidota; class Bacteroidia; order Cytophagales; family Flammeovirgaceae; genus CAYUJH01. Next base: position 4,295 of record CAZFQW010000064.1, on the reverse strand, counting down.
AGACAACCGAACAAATGTTGAAAAAACAGATGTTCAAAAAGTAATGGATGGCGATTTAGACGATTTTATCAAAGCCTATTTAATGAGTAATTAATTTTTTTCATTCTTAACCATTTACACAAACCATGGAAGTGCTTGCAGAAAAGTCAGTTCAAAAAATGCTGACAACACTCGGAATTAAAGAACATAACCGTGCTTGGAGTACAGGGCAGTCTTGGGCTGAACTAGACGGCAGCCGAGCCGTTCGCTCCATATATTCACCTGCCGATGGCGAACTGATTGCTACAGTTCAGATGGCAAACAAAGAAGATTTAAACCATATTATCGATACCTCGCTCGAAGCGTTTAAAACTTGGCAAAAAGTACCAGCACCACCAAGCGGGGAGGTGGTTCGCCAAATTGGCGAAGCCTTACGCAAATATAAAGACCCTTTGGGTAAACTGGTTTCTTACGAAATGGGTAAGATTTACCAAGAAGGTTTAGGCGAAGTACAAGAAATGATAGACATCTGCGACTTTGCAGTAGGTCAATCGCGCCAGCTTTATGGTTATACCATGCACTCTGAGCGCCCTAACCACAGGATGTACGACCAATATCATCCGCTTGGTATCGTAGGGATTATTTCGGCATTTAATTTTCCGGTTGCTGTTTGGGCTTGGAACTCAATGCTAGCGGCTATTTGTGGAGATGTATGTATCTGGAAACCTTCAGAAAAAACACCTTTAACCGCAATTGCTTGCCAAAATATTATTAGAGAAGTATTCGCTGCTAATGAGTTGCCAGAAGGTATTTTCAATGTAATTATTGGCGATGCCGAAGTAGGCTCTGCTATCTCGAACGACAGAAGAATCCCCTTGGTTTCGGCAACAGGCTCTACCAGAATGGGTAAAAAAGTGAGCGAAGCAGTAGGGGCAAGGCTAGGTCGTTCTTTACTTGAGTTAGGGGGTAACAATGCCATTATTGTTACAGAAAACGCCGATTTAGAATTGGCAATCCGTGCAACTGTGTTTGGTGCAGTGGGTACTTGTGGGCAGCGTTGTACTTCAACAAGAAGGCTTATCATCCATAGTAGCAAGTACAATGAAGTAAAAGAAAGATTGGCGAAAATTTACAGTAGTTTACCTATCGGTAATCCGTTAGAGGCTAGTACTTTAGTAGGGCCTCTTATCGATACCGATGCAGTTAATAACTTTTCAAATGCACTAAGCAAAGCAAAAGAAGAAGGCGGTCATGTTATTTGTGGAGGGGAAATTCTTGAAGGTGAACAGTATAAGTCGGGCAGATATGTAGTTCCTGCCATTGTAGAAGCTAAAAACGATTTTGAAATTGTTCAGGAAGAAACATTTGCTCCAATATTGTATTTAATAAAATACGAAGGCGAGGTGGAAAATGCAGTAGCCATTCACAATGATGTGGAGCAAGGCTTATCTTCTGCTATTTTTACAAAAGATTTATTAGAAGCGGAGTACTTTCTTTCGCATTTAGGTTCCGATTGTGGTATTGCAAACGTAAATATTGGTACTTCTGGTGCTGAAATTGGCGGTGCCTTTGGTGGCGAAAAAGAAACTGGTGGTGGAAGAGAGTCGGGTTCAGATGCTTGGAAAGTATACATGAGAAGGCAAACGAATACAATTAATTATAGTAAAGAATTGCCATTAGCGCAGGGAATAAAGTTTGATATTTAAAACAAAGAATGACTGTATGAAACTGTCATGCAGTCCGTTCTTTGTTTAATGAAATATTACAGATTAAGTACATATATCACAAAATATTTTATATTACAATTAGATATAAAAATCACTCCAAAACCTACTACATTTTATATCTAAAGGATATCGAAATAATCATAACCAAAACTTATCTCTAAATGGGTTCGAAGAAATACTACTCAGTAATGTTGATAGATGACAATGAAATTGATAATTTAATCAACAAAAAAATGATTGAGGCTGCGAATATAACGGAGCATATTTATGTGCATTCCGGGGCAAAGAGTGCCATTGAGTTTTTGAGCAATATTGAGGGCCTTAATCAAACAAAACCCAATATCTTGCCAGAAGTTATATTCTTAGATATAGATATGCCCCTAATGGACGGGTTTCAGTTTTTAGATTTGTTCAGCAAATTGAATGAGGAAACGAAGAAGAGGTGTAAAATCATTATGCTGACCTCATCAATTAATCCGCAAGATATTAGCAAGTCTAAGAACTATAATTATGTAAAAGAGTATATCAATAAGCCGCTAACACAACAGAATATAGCATCATTAGATTTATAAATATTTTATTCTGAAATAGTAGGATATTATTACGATTGGTTTTTTAAACACATTCTTTGTTCGGTTGTGGATGCTCGAATGGGTTTCATCGTTTCTGAGGGTATCTATGCTTTCAGAAATATGCTGAGTAATCCAATGATAAATGAGTTGTAAGTGCTCGTACAAAATTAAATTCAGACAAGTCCTTAATAATCTCTAGTACAAATAAAAAAAGCATCGAAGTATAACCTCGATGCTTTTTTTATTTGCGTATTTATTCTCTTTAATCTGAATTAGAATCGTTTGCCTCTTGGCTAATTTTTTCAATAGTTGCTGTAACAGGAACTTGCTCCACAAATTTCTTTATGGGCGTAATCCGTTCAGAAGGTCTGTAGTTACTCCCTTTATTTCCAAAGTTTAGTCTGGCAGGGCCAACGGGTTGGCACAATATATACTTTTCGCCTTGGTACTCTATAAATTCTTGGTAAGGTTTAGGAATTCCTTTCACAGCCATTAAAACATGATTAGGTACGGTTAGTACTAGCATATCGTAGTCAGTACTGTGTGAAAGAGTACTTGCAAAAATCATTGCTTTAGTGTCGCAGTCGCCATATCCTAATTTAAGGCTTAAAGAAGGGGGCAGTAGCCCTTCTATAATTTTATTGTTGTATTCTGTTGGGGGAATCCTGTAAGGTAAATCCTGGCAGAATTTCAACATCATTTCCAGTCTATCTTCTTTGGTTGCACTATCGCCTAAAGTCAGGTTTATTAAATCGTATATAGGCTTTGTGAAACTGCGGTGGTGTTCTACAATAGCGTTGTAGTCTGGCACTACATACATATCTATTTTGGTAAACAGCGCTTGTTTTTGAATACGCAACCTTTTCTTTCTTTCCGATGCTGTTGCTTTGTAGGGTTTAAAATAGTTTTTAGGTAAACCATAAGCATTGCTCATACTATCTACTAGGTAACGATTGTAGCTCCATTGCCAAATGGTGGGTTTTGCTTTGTGGTCCCTAAATCCGTATTGGAAGCAGTAGGAGGAATCTCCTGCTAGGCTATCTAAGAAGATTTTTGGCTTAGGATTGCGATGATACTGACTTGTTTCTAGTGCATTAGAGGGGGGTTTTAGTGTTAGCTGCTGAAACTCTTTGCCTAAAACTTGGGTGAGCAACATCGCTATTAAAATTACTGCAAAAGATGTAGCGCCGTATGTTAATATAAATTTCCTCATAGATAGAGTTTTAACTGAATTATTTTTTTCTTTCTTAGGGAAAGTATTTTCTTATTTTGGAGAAATAGCTCGTTTTTCGGGCATTTCCATGCCTTCTTCTAACTCCACCTCATTTTTAGGCATGGTGATTATATTTTCTAGCTTATTATAGTTCACTAAGCTTGCTATGAAATTATCAAAAGCGGGTCTGATAAACATCGTGATGGCAATCATTACAAAAGAAACTAATATGGAAACGGCAATATTATTATTATTTTTAATTTCACTCATTTCATCAACATTAGCAGTCGCTTTAATAAACACATAAAAACTAGTAGAAAGGATGATTAAACTAAATGCTAGCGATATAGCATAAAACAACATAAAATATCCAAACGATATAAGGAACATTTTAAAGGTAAAACCATCGTTTGCTAATACCATCGTTCTTAGTGCGTCTACTGCGGGTAATATGCTGTTTTCAACCAAAAGGAGTGCGCAAACAATGAGTGTGCCTTCAAATATGGCAATGGCGATGTTCCCTTCTTTAATAAGTTTAAAAAAATCTACTTTAATAATGAGTTTGTTTAGCACTCTTATCGATATATAAATGGTGATTAGACCAAAAATAAGTGCAAGCAACAACTCGTAAGTGGTAAAAAGTACAAGACTCGATTTCATAATTGGGGTAATTAAAATTTTATAGAGTGAATTTATACTTTCCAAAGGAAAGGGACAATTTTTTAAAAAGCGTTATTTAGAATTAATACATAAGAGCATGTTTAAAAATTTAATTTCTTAAAAACGAATTATCATAAAATAATA
>CAZFQW010000063.1:0-11149 GCA_964521225.1 uncultured Roseobacteraceae bacterium | reverse complement strand
CTTTTCGAACAGATAATTAGCACTGCAAATGCACCTATATTAAATTGTGCATTGGTTGCAAATATATTTTTAGTGAGTTCAATCCCTTTAGGGTCTTCTTTGCCTTTGCCTTGGAAATGACTTACTATCATAATAACCGCCATGGTAGCCAAACAGGTAATCCCCATTTCGTTAATGAACGGTAGCTCTGGTACTTGCTTTAAGCCAATTGCAATTGGAATAGAAGCCAGCGCGCCAATAATTGCACCAAGATTTGTTGCTTTTTTGTAGAATAAACCTAAGATAAAAACCGCTAAAATACCCGGACTTACAATTCCTGTATATTCTTGGATAAACTGAAATGCTTGGTCAATCCCCCCTAATAGTGGGGCCATTATACAGGCAATTACTAAGGCAATACCTGCCGAAATTCTACCAACATTTACCGTTACTTTATCAGAAGCATTTTTATTGATGTACTGCTTGTAAATATCCATAGTAAAAATGGTAGAGGTTGAGTTAAGCATAGAAGCAAGAGAAGAAACAATTGCTGCAGTAAGTGCTGCAAACGCAACGCCTTTAAGCCCTACGGGAAGTAACTGTAACAACCAAGGGTAGGCTTTATCCGACTGCCCAGCAGAAGGGAGATTTTGTTGAGCTATTTCGCCTAAGCGAGCCATTGTTTCAGGGTCGTTCGTCATTACGTAAGCAGCAATACCGGGAATTACCACTATAAAAGGAATGACCAATTTAAGAACTGCTGCGAGTATAATACCTTTTTGCGCTTCTTGTAACGACTTTGCCGCCAAAGTTCTCTGAATAATATATTGGTTAAAACCCCAATAGTAAATATTTGCCACCCACATACCGCCAATGAGTACCCAAATGCCCGGTAGGTTTTGGTACTCTGGGTTGGTCTCATCTAAAATCATGTGGAAACGCTCGGGTACAGCTTCTAATATTTGGCTGAACCCTTCCAAAGCACCCTGACCGTTCGAAAGCGTATCGAGTGCTAAATAAGTAGTAAGCAAACCACCAAGCACTAAAAATACTACTTGGATTACATCGGTCCATGCAACAGCTGAGAGCCCTCCATAAAGCGAGTAGGCTGCAGCAAATAGCGCTAAACCCGCTACGCCGTAAATCATAGGTACACCCATGATCGTTTCTAAAGCCAGAGCACCTAAGTATAAGACCGTACTTAGGTTTACAAAAACATATAAGGCAATCCAAAAAACAGCTAAAATGGTTTTTAGCTGGGTGCTATATCGTTTTTCCACAAACTCTGGGATGGTGTAAAGCCCTTTCTCAATAAAAATAGGTAAGAAAAACTTTCCGACAATCAATAAAGTAACAGCGGCCATCCACTCGTAAGTAGCAATGGCAAGCCCACTAGCGAAACCACTTCCCGACATCCCAATGAATTGTTCTGCCGAAATATTAGCAGCAATTAACGAGGCACCAATTGCCCACCAAGGAAGCGACTTACTCGCTAAGAAATAATCTTCGGCATTTTTTTCATGCCCCTTTTTGTCTCTCGAAACCCACAGTCCTATGAAAAGAATCATAGCACAGTAACCAACGAAAACAACCAAATCAATAACTGAAAATTCCATTTGTTGTAGCCTTTTTTGAGTAGTGTTTATTCGATTAAAATATGATTTTCAGATATGATACCGCTTTTTAAGCGGTATCATATCTGAAAATGCAATAACCAAAATACTAATAATTACTGAGGGGTTGTGGGTTTTCTATGAAAATTTGAAATAGCCTCTTTAAAAGTGGCTGGTTAATATTAGTAATTGAAGTATTTAACCAATTCCAAATTACTTACATTTACAGTTTAGAAAAACGAAGCAAGAAAAAGTAAAATGACCGCAATTCATCAAACCAATTTCCATTTTCCTAACCAAACCGATTTTTACAGGGGTAAGGTACGCGATGTGTATTTTTTTGGGGATAAGATGGCAATGATTGCCTCTGATAGGATTTCTGCCTTTGATGTGGTTTTGCCGAAGCCCATTCCCTACAAAGGGCAGGTACTAAACCAAGTAGCTGCGCAATTTTTGAAAGATACCTCCGATATAATACCCAATTGGGTAGAGGCAGTACCACACCCAAATGTAACGATTGGGAAGAGGTGCGAAGCTTTCCCCGTAGAAATGGTAATTAGAGGCTACTTAACCGGGCATGCTTGGCGACAATACAAAGAAGGGCACCGTTTGCTTTGTGGCGTACCCATGCCTGAAGGCTTGAAGGAAAACGACCAATTTGCCGAACCCATTATTACACCTACAACCAAAGCGCAAGAAGGACACGACGAGGATATTTCAAGAGAAGAGATTTTGGCGCACGGCTTAGTGAGTGAACAACACTATCTACAGCTCGAAAAATATACAAGGGCGTTGTACCAAAGAGGGGCGGAAAGGGCAAAAGAACAAAACCTTATTTTAGTAGATACTAAATACGAATTTGGTTTATTCAATGGCGAAATCACCTTAATTGATGAAATACACACGCCCGATTCGTCGCGGTATTTTTATGCAGAAGGGTATGAAGAAAGACAAGCCGCTAACGAACCCCAAAAACAACTTTCTAAAGAGTTTGTAAGGCAATGGCTCATTCAAAATGATTTTCAAGGCAAAGAAGGGCAATCGATTCCCGAAATACCAGAAGAATTTGTTCGTTCTGTAACAGAAAGGTACATTGAGTTATATGAAAATATTACCGGAAAAACTTTTCAAAAAACAGAAGGAACAGAAGTCCTTTCTGAAATAGAAAAGGCAATCATCGGCTCAATTTAGCTGCATTACTAACATATTTTTATATATTCAGTTGAAACTCAATATAAATACAGATAGACATGAAATACTCTATTAGCAAAGAAGAAAAGTACACACTAATAACACTCAATGAAGATAAACTAGATTCGTTAAAAGCTCCAAGGTTAAAATCTGAACTAGTTACGCTGTTTCAGGCAGGTACAGTAAACCTAATTCTGGATTTATCGGAAGTGAAATATGTGGATTCTTCGGGCTTGAGTGCTATTTTGGTTGCGAACCGCTTAGCAGGTGAAGTGAGCGGCCAGTTTGTGCTAGCCGGTCTTGGTGATCACGTAATGAAACTCATTAAAATCTCGAAACTAGAAACCGTTTTAGACATCTTACCTTCGGTAGAAGAAGCGATTGATTCAGTTTTTTTAGGAGAAATTGAAAAAGATTTGGGAAAAGAAGAAAGTGAGTAGGAAGCCGTTTCTGCCATAAAAATCGCAAGCACGTCCTACTAGGTTATTTCCTGATAAGACGTGTTTTTTTTGCCGGATTACTTTTCCAGCCTTTTTTATCCTTTGATTCGCCTAGCCCCCTTTAAAGTGCTTAAATCTTAACAAATCGGTTAACCCTTTAATCGTAAGTTTTTAACTCAGAATTTCGATAACTCTCAGCTTATTTTATCTACTGTTACGTAAAAATCATCTATCCATCATTAATTTAATAAATATAGATTTTGCCATTTGAAGTAACCATTTTAGGAATTAACGCGGCACTTCCCGCAAGAAACCGGCATATGACTGCCCAGTTTGTTCAAGTAGGTAACACTTATTTATTAATTGACTGCGCAGAAGGCACACAGTACCAACTCAATAATTTTGGCTTAAAAGCGCATAAGATTGAACACCTATTTATTAGCCATTTACATGCCGATCACTATTTGGGCTTACCCGGCCTTTTGGCATCATTTAGCTTGCAAAACCGTACCAAGCCATTGCACATTTATGCACCAGCAGCGCTAGAAGATTTTTTAGAAGTGAATAAGAAAATTTCGGGAGGATACGAACTGCCTTTTCCGCTACATTTTCATCCTCATCCAGAAGAAGAATATGTGCTTTTATTAGAAAATAAACATTTAGAAGTGTATTCATTACCGTTAGAGCATCGAGTATTTTGCAGGGGCTTTTTGGTGAAAGAAAAACAAGGGCTTCGCAAGTTGTTCCCAGAGAAACTTCCCGAAGGACTTCCTTTTTCAGCATATAATCAATTGAAAATGGGAGCAGATGTACAGTTTGAAGGAAATACAATTGCCTATAAAGAAGTAACAGCACCACCTGTAAAGCCGGCTTCTTATGCTTTCTGTTCAGACACCAGCTACAGCGAAAACCTGCTACAATATATCAAAGGCATTGATGTGCTATACCACGAAGCAACTTTCAGCGATACCGACGAAACAAGAGCCACAGAAACAGGGCATAGCACCGCACGCCAAGCGGCAACCTTAGGCAAAAAAGCAGGAGCAAAACAAGTAATCCTTGGTCATTTTTCAATAAGATATGCCAATTTGGAGCACCTTGCTAAAGAAGCACTCCAAGTACATCCGAATGCCCTGTTGGGCGAGGAAGGGAAGACTTATACAATTGGGTAAAGTTTAAACATGTGCTATTATCAATCTATTTGAAAAAGTGATTTTTAGTAAACACTAGGTTTGTTTAGATTTGTTGGTGTTGTTTACATCAAGACTGAAAAGAGAGTATCGTCTAATCTGGAGATTCTGCTATCTGTCCGTTTAAGCTAAAAAAAACGCTTTAATCCTTTATTTAAGTGACAGAAAAGCCGCTTTAAAAGAGAAAAATTGAAAACTAATATGATAATAATTAACGGAATAGATGGGCTAGAAGAATATTGTGGGAAAGAAGTGGGGGTTTCTGAATGGCATTTGGTTACCCAAGACCAAATTAATCAGTTTGCAGATGCTACAAACGACCACCAATGGATACACACAGATGTAGAACGTTGCCGTGAAGAGTCGCCTTATAAATCAACCATCGCACATGGATTTCTTACGCTTTCGCAAGCGGCTTTCTTTATGGATCAAATCTTTAGAATAGAAAACATCAGCATGGGAATTAACTATGGTCTCAATAAAGTAAGGTTTATGAGCCACGTTCCTGTGGATAGTAAAATAAGAATGCGTGCCGAGTTAATGACACTCAATAGAAGTGAACAAACTGCTAAGACTACATTTCGAATAACTTTTGAAATTGAGGGCAATACAAAGCCTGTTTGTGTTGCCGAAATGCTCGGGTTAATCCGAAAATAACCACAATTATACAATTACTCTGCAATACACCTTACTTACCTATGGCAAGAATTATCTCTTTTGCAACTCAAAAAGGCGGTTCTGGGAAAAGCACCTTACTAATGGTAACAGCCGCCGCCATTCACAACAGAACCAACAAGAAACTTTTAGTAATTGATGCCGACCCTCAGCGTTCGGTAAAGCACATTTACAACGAAGACAACAGTAAAAAATCTTTCGATGTAATTGGCTACAATTGGCGGCAGTCAAAAGCAGAGGTAAATTTCCAGAAAACCATACAATTAGCAGAGAGAAAATACGACATTATTTTAATTGACGTGCCCGGTAAAATTGAGGGTAAAGAAGTGTTTTTTAGCGTCCTTGTTTCCGATGTAGTAATTATTCCGATGGTGGCGAGTGCATTAGATATACAATCAACCATCGACTTTTTAAAGCAAATTCCCGAAATACGTGCCGAAAAAGAAAGGCAGGGGTTTCCCTTAGAAGTTTACGGCGTAATTAATAAAAAAGACCAAACAATAGAACACCTTCAGCTAAGACAACTCTCCGGAATAGGCGGAATGAAGTTGTTTTATTCGCCAATCTCTTATTTGGCGCGCTACAAACGATTCCTTTCTACAATACACGACATCGCCGATCCCACCGATAAAAACGATGAGTTCAACAAGTATTTTGATGAGTTCAGAACAAAATGCTATATTTAAATTGAGGTAGAAGTTTTTCTACTACTTTTTAACATCAACTAGTATTTTATGGCGAACGAAAAGAGCAAAAGCAACTTAATTTACCGAAGTATTGAAGCACACAAGCAGTCTGGTAAACCAATGGAATTACAAAGTTCTACGAGTAAAGTAGAATTTGAAAACTTAGATTTTGAGTCGATACGACCTAAAAAAACACAAGTAGAGTACTCTTCTGTTAAAATTAGAACAGGGCTTTACATGCAGATAAAAGAAGCCGCAGAAGAGCAGGGAATTAGACAGCCGGGGAAGTTCATTAGCCTAATCTTGGAGTCGTACTTGCAGCAGCTTAAAGACAAGTAGCCCCTCTTTAAAAGAAAACCTCCTTAATTTGGTAAAATAAAGGAGGTTCATTTTTTACCCAACAATCTAACCCGTACTTACTATCAAAAATATTGGAAAAAATATTGCCCGATTTATATTTGCAGTAAGCTTACGGCTAATGTATATCCTTTTAATAACTACGCAGTTTTTGTTTTTCCTTTTACAATTTCCTTTCATCCAAAATGTATTAACAGGGCAAGCCGAAACTTTCCTGAATGCTAAGCTGAAAACCAGGGTAGAAATTGGAGAAATTAACTTTGCACTTCCCCACTATTTGGTTGTTAAAGATGTATTAATACTCGACTACCAACAAGATACCCTTTGGGCAAGCCAAGAATTAAGGGCAGATTTATTCTTTGAAGAACTCTTGAAAAGTAATGTGGTAATCGACAATCTAATCCTACAAAAAGCGACCGCAAAAATCTATCAACAAGAAGACGGCTATTTCAATTATGAGCCACTTTTAGCTGCTCTTACCGATACCACCTCTACATCTACTATTGAAGAAAAACCTAACAAACCTTGGGGCTTTGCTATTAAAAAAGTGATTTTAGGCGATGTAAATTTTGAATATAAAAGCTCAGAAAATAAACTTGATTTAAAAGCAAGTTTAGGTGGAATGCGAGCAAACGTAAGCCAAATGGATTTGAAAAAGCAGCACTTACACCTAGATTATTTTGACCTAAAAAATGCTAATATCCAGTTTTTACAAGGCAATTTAGAAGAGGCCGGAACAGACACTTTACAAGAAAGTAAGCGCACACCACCCGATATTTTGTTCAAAGAAATAAGTCTTAACAATGTAAAAGCAATTTATAGCGACTCAATTTCTGAACAGAAAGTAACCGCACATGTGGGCACCGCAAGAATAGTAGCGCGCAAAACGAGCCTTATCACCAAAGAAATTATTATCAATAAAGCCCTACTGTATGATAGCGAAGTGGCTTACGAAACATGGGCAGTACAAGACACTATTACCACAGGTAAAAAAACTACAACCAAAGCCGTTTTAGCAAAAAACAACATCCCTTGGTTTTTCAGGCTTTACGAGCTTGAGATGGCGGGAAATCGGTTTGCTTACAATAAAACAAAAGCAGAAAAACTGCTGAGGGGTTTAGACTATAACCACATTTTGGTATACGATCAAAGCGCATTTGCCGAAAACATCATCTTCGGCGATACCATTTTAAAGGCAAACATAAATCAACTTTCATTCACCGAAAAAAGTGGCTTTCAGGTGAAACGTTTTAACACTAATCTATCGGCAGATAATCAGAAGTTAGTAATGCGCAACTTCTTGATGGAAACGGAAAATTCTCTTTTGAACGAATATATTGCCCTAGATTACAACGGGCTTCAAAACATTGCCGATACGCTTGAAAACCTATCGGTGAATATCAGCCTTAACAGAGCTAAAATTGGTTTGGCGGATATTCTATACTTCCAGCCAGAATTGTACAGTATTGCTTCTGAAAAAAGCCTGCGAAGAGCCTCTGCCTCTGTAGATTTACGCCTAAAAGGCTCGTTAAAAGAACTAGAATTGCAGAAGTGCAGAATCTCTTTATTAAGTAATTCCTTTGCCAATTTTAGAGGAAGGGCTTCTAACTTACTGGGCGAAATTAACGCTGATTTAGAGATAGACACGCTCAATTTGGCAAGTCGAGATATTAGACAGGTAGCACAAGGAACTTCCATCTTAGACGCTTATCAGCTCCCTGAGAATACCGGGCTATCAGGCTTTTTTAAAGGAACGTTTTCTTTGTTTCGAGCCGATTTGAAGATACATAGCACTTTGGGCAGTGCAACACTAGGAATCGTACAAAAAGTAGATAGCACCCAAACAGAACCTTCCTTTAATGCAGTTGCCAAAGTAACAGGTTTACAAGTAGGAACCGCCCTAAAAATGCCCGAAACCATTGGCGAAATAACTACCAATTTAGTAGTAAGTGGTAAAGGGCTAAAAGAAGGCAACCCAAGCGGTAATATTCGAGGTAGTATTGAAAAAATCACTTTACTAGGGTATCCTTACCAAAATGGAAATATTGATGGCGAGTATTCTTTGGAAGGGTTCAATGGCGAACTTACTTTGGATGACCCCAATGTGCAATTTCAGTACAGTGGAGAGGTGAAATACAAAGAAGAAGTATTCTCTTCAGATTTTAGACTAGCAATTGAAAAAGTAGATTTAAGTGCTTTGGGATTTTTAGAAGAAAGCAGACCAAATTTAATTGTGAGCACGCAGCTTACCTCAAGGCTCAGAAGAAATGCCAAGGGGTATTTTAATGGCGAAGTGTTTTTAAACGATTTGCAACTCACCCAAGAGGAACAAAAATACCTATTAAAAAACCTAGAAGCCTTTGTTACAGAAAATGATAACCGGCTCGACGTTTCAGTGCGCTCCGATTGGCTCGATTTAAATGCCAAAAGCAACGCGCCATTCTTCTTATTGCTGAATGAAATCCCTACAATCTTTTACGATTACTATGCCTATTCTTCGGAAGAACCCGTTACAGATAGCATTCCTAGAAAGCTTGAGATGGACGGAAAACTCAAGAAAACTGCGTTTATCACCGAAATGCTTTATAGCGATTTACAAAAACTTTCGCCGGGCGATTTCATGTTTTCTTTCGATCAAAAAAGAAAAACAGTAGAAGCTACCTTAAATTTTAGCGAAGCACGCTATGCAGATACCGACTTTAGAGGGTTTCAGTTAAAAGCAAATGGGAGTTCAGAACAATTAGATTACCGTGTGGCACTATCAGAAGCAGAAACGGAGACTTTCAGAATAATTAATCCTTCAATTTCGGGGATGGTTAAAGACAATGTTTTTGCTACTAAACTCAATTTGAATGACAGCTTAGAAGTAGAACAATTTGTGATTGGCGGAATACTCACGGGAAGAGATAGCAGCTTTAAATTTCAATTAAATCCAGATGAATTGAAACTGAACTACGACCCATGGATTATCCCAGCAAAAAATTTTATTAGTTATCAAAATAACGTCTTACGCTCAGAAGGGCTGTTTTTCCAAAAAGCAGATGGCGAAGAGTCTTTAGGAATTGAATTTACCGGCTCGGATTCTACCCAAACCAATTTATTGGCAACGTTCCAAAACTTTGAAATGAGTTTTCTTACCAAGGCGGTTCAAAGCGAAGAAAATTTAATAGGAGGGCAAATTAACGGGGCAGTTGCTATAAGAAACATCACCGATACCTTAAAAGTAAACGCAGATTTTACAGTTCACAATTTTGAGTTGATGGGCGATACCCTCGGAAATATTTCGCTACAAGCAGATAATGAAGAAGATGTTGAAACTTACGTTGTTTCAACCGCTCTCACAGAACGAGGTAACGACGTAAAAGTAAGTGGCACATACCAAGTAGTTTCTACTAAAAACCCTGTAAACTTTGTTATTGAAATCAACCGATTTAATGTTGAAACAATACAAAACTTAGCATTTGGGCAGGTTTCTCAGCTATCGGGCACTTTAGAAGATAGCCGAATTGTTTTTCGGGGGAATGCCGACCAACCCATTGTTCGGGGGAGTATTTACATTCCTTCATTAGGGTTTAAATCAAACTATCTGAATGCTAGTTTTTCATTGGCCAATGAACGAATCCGTTTCACTCCGAGAGGGATTCACTTAGAAAAGTTCTCACTAAAAGATGGGCAAAAAAGAGAAGCAGTAGTAGATGGCGATATTTTTACCACTAACTATGTCGATTACCGCTTTGATCTGAACGTTTCTACCAACAATTTTTTAGTACTAAATACCAATGCGAATGATAATGACCTTTTTTACGGAAGGGTACTCACCAGTAGCAAACTGAAAATAACGGGAACACCCGCCCTCCCAAAGATTGATATGGATGCTACTATTTTAAAAGGCACGAAGCTGACCTATATCTTACCCGATGAAAACCTTGAAACGGTTAACCGAGCAGGCATTGTAGAGTTTGTAGATATAGATTCAGACTCTACCATGGTAATTCTGGAAAATGAGGGAAAAGGAAACAGCCAAATTGAAGGCTTTGATTTTGAAGCAAATATTATCGTAGACAATGAAGTGGAATTAACGATTGTAATTGACCCAGAAGCAGGAGATCAATTAACCGTAAAAGGAGGAGGGAATTTAAGCTTTACGATAAACCCTGCCGGAACAATGACTTTGGCAGGAATTTACGCCATCACCGAAGGCGATTACCTACTCACTTTCTACGATTTGGTAAAAAGAAGATTTAAGATAAAGCCCGGTAGCCAATTAATTTGGACGGGCGACCCGTATGATGCTGAGCTTGAAATTACCGCTTTGTACGAAACAAAGGCAATTCCCTACGAGTTGTTTCCACCCACTGAAAACCCAGACGAAGTAAGGGCAAGGCAACAGCAATTACCCTTTATTGTGGGGCTTACGATGCGAGGCGCACTTGATGCCCCCGAAGTACTTTTTAGCATTGGATTGCCAGAATTAAATAAAGGAGCACTCAACGGAACAGTAAACGCACAGTTGCAACGCCTTAACCAAGACGAAGCCGATTTAAATAAACAGGTTTTTGCCCTTTTAATTCTTAATAGCTTTATTTCTACAAATCCGTTTGAAGGAACAGGGCAAAACAATTTAGTATCCTCCACAGCACGTACGAGCGTAAGCCGTTTGCTAACGCAGCAGCTAAATCGCCTATCGAGCAGATTTATTAAGGGGTTGGATTTGAATTTTGAGCTCAGCTCCTACGACGACTATGCAAGCGGTAGTGTAGGCGGGCGTACCGAACTTGGAGTGGAGCTTTCAAAAGAGCTATTTAACGAAAGAATCAGTATTAATGTAGGAGGGAATGTAAACCTTACCGGAGATGGGTCCGACCAGCAAAATCAGCAAAATGCCCAACAAATTGCGGGAAATGTATCCTTAGAGTACAGGTTAAGCCGCGATGGCAGATACCGCCTAAGGGTTTACAGGAGAAATGCTTTTGAAGGGCTAATTGACGGCGATTTTATTGAAACAGGGGTTTCTTTTA
>CAZFQW010000062.1:0-11168 GCA_964521225.1 uncultured Roseobacteraceae bacterium | reverse complement strand
TTTTATTAAAGGGGGGGCAGGTGGCATCGAAATCCATTTAAAAAATTTAAGCGATGAAAAGGTAGCCTCAAAAGTTAAACCTTTCATCAAAATTATTAATGAAGGAGTAGATAGAGCCTCTACTATTGTGAAAAGTTTACGGCATTTTAGCAGGCAAGGTGTCAATATGTATGAAGAATGTAACATCCATGATATTATTAATAATTGCCTCGTTATTCTTCATAACAAAACAAAACACAAGGTGGAAATTATTAAAAACTTTAGCGCAGAACCTGTAATAGTTCATGGCAACGAGGGGAAACTACACCAAGCATTTTTAAATATTTTGGCAAATGCCGAACAAGCCATTCAAGAAAGCGGCATCATCAAAATATCTACGCATAACTTAGCAGAAGACGTGGTGATTTCTTTTTACGATAACGGCTGTGGTATCGATAAAAACCACCTCGATAAAATTAGCGACCCGTTTTTTACCACAAAATCGCCGGGAGAAGGCACAGGATTGGGCTTGTCTATCACCTACAATATTATTAAAGAACACTCGGGGAGCATCAATGTGAAATCGAGTTTGGGGAAAGAAACAGAGTTTATCGTAATGCTGCCAAAAAAAAACTAAAAAAGCAGCAAATTTCTATGCTGCTTTTTTAAACTGAAGCCCTTCCTGTCAAGGAATCCACTTAATATCATCGAAATTGGGTTTTCGCTTTTCTAGGAAAGCATTTCTGCCCTCTTTTGCCTCGTCGGTCATGTAAGCTAGGCGGGTGGCTTCTCCGGCAAATACTTGTTGCCCCACCATGCCGTCGTCGGTGAGGTTAAAGGCAAATTTGAGCATTTTGATTGATGTAGGCGATTTTGCTAATATTTCTTGCGCCCATTGGAAAGCCGTGTTTTCTAGTTCTTCGTGCGGAATTACGGCATTCACCATCCCCATTTCGTATGCATCTTGGGCAGAGTAATTTCTTCCTAAAAAGAAGATTTCTCTCGCTCGTTTTTGCCCTACCATTTTGGCTAAGTAGGCAGAGCCGTAGCCGCCATCGAAGCTTGTTACGTCGGCATCGGTTTGTTTAAAAATAGCGTGTTCTTTGCTCGCCAAAGTTAAATCGCAAACGGTGTGTAAGCTGTGCCCTCCGCCAACAGCCCATCCGGGTACTACGGCTATCACCACTTTGGGCATAAAACGGATGAGGCGTTGTACTTCTAAAATATTCAAACGGGGCATCCCGTCATCGTCCACATATCCTTGGTGTCCTCTGGCATTTTGGTCGCCCCCGGAGCAAAAGGCATATTTCCCATCTTTAGGAGAAGGCCCTTCGCCTGAAAGCAGCACCACGCCAATGTTGGTATCTTCTCTGGCATCGAGAAAAGCTTCGAAGAGTTCACCTACGGTTTTAGGGCGGAACGCATTGCGAACCTCGGGCCTATTAAAGGCAATTCTCGCTACTTTGCCACACTTTTTATAGGTGATGTCTTCGTACTTTTTTACGGTTGTCCAATTGATTTCGCTCATAATGATTTCGTTATAGATTATCGCACTGTGTTGCTATTTAACACAAAGGAATTAACTAAAAATACAACCCTCAAAACTAATTATCATTCTTCTACCCTAGACCCTAAACTACTTACTGCCGACGTGCAGAAATAACCCAATGCTTTTACTTCTGAATTCGTATTTGCATTTTGGATGTTGGTAGGTACGTTCGCAATAGGGCTTGCAAATAAACCGCCGTTGGTCATTTGGTTTCTTGCTTGTTCTAAGAAGAAAAAAGTATCGGGTGTTATGGACCATAGTTCTACGTAAACGGAATCGCCCAAAGCCCATGGAGCTACATCGGTGCCGTCTTCGCTGCTGTCGTCCAAATCGGGGAAGCGATTGATTCCGTTGCGAATTGGGGGGATAAATATCAACCCATCTACATTACCCCCTGCGCTAGTACCGGCATCGTAGGCAATATTAATTTCTTGGGGTTTCCCTAAAAATGTGCCATTTTTATAGGTTTTCACCCAATAACAATCGTTTTCTCCCACAAAATCGCGTGCATAAAACTGCCCGTAATAACCTTCGGGAGTGCCGAGGCTTTTCTCTTCAAAATCGAAAGTAATAGAATCTACAGTGGCTACTCGCTGCATAAATGTAGCCGCTATAAATGTTTCGCCTTTGTACTCAACTGCTAAACCATAGCCCTTGCCAATTTCACCAAATGACACACCGCCTTCGGTTGGTGTCCAAACATAGTTTCCGTCATTGTCGTCATCTAAGAAATTATAAATTATGCCCTCTTGAGAGGTAACTACCACCGTAGCACCTAAAGCAGGCGGGTTTGCCGTGTTGTCGAAATAAGATGCGGTTTCGGTGAGTCTGATAGTTTGAACCCCCGGTTGGTTGGTTAACCAAGCATCAATAGTGAGCTGCGGCGTTCCCTCGTCGAGTGTAATATCTACTACATCTTCGCAAGAAGTAAGGAGGATGAACACTAAAAAAGATTTTAAGATGAATTTCAAAGCTGATTTTTTCATGTACTATTTTATTGAAAGTTTACAGATGAAAAGCACGAAAGCGGGGGAAATGTTTAGAAGATAATGCGCTTTTTAAAATTGGAAATGCCCGCCAAATGCTTCGCTGCGAAATTAGCAAAGACAAACAAATCTTAATTGATTTCTTTCAATACCTTTTTTCTTTGGTTTGAAAACTATTGCAACAGATATTCACATTCCTTTTAACAATCTGTTAACTTTTTTACAACTTAAAAAAATCATTGAAGTTATGAATTACAGAAAAATGAAACGGTTCATTATTCCATTGTTAGGGCTGATGCTTGCCACTGCTCAATTAACAAGCTACGGGCAAGAAACGAAACTAAGCGGAGACTTAGAAAGTACGATTCCGACCGATAAAAATGTAAAAATCGGTACGCTTAAAAACGGGATGAAATATTACATCCGCAAAAACAACAAACCCGAAAATCGTGTAGAACTGCGCTTAGTGGTAAATGCAGGTTCTGTTCTCGAAGATGAAAATCAGCGTGGTTTGGCGCACTTTATCGAACACATGGCATTTAATGGCACTAAAAATTTCAAGAAAAACGAATTGGTAAGCTACCTCCAATCGATTGGTGTAGAGTTCGGTGCCGATTTGAATGCCTACACCAGTTTCGATGAAACCGTTTATATGCTTCCCATCCCTACCGATAAGCCCGAATTGGTTGATAAAGGCCTACAGATTTTAGAAGATTGGGCGCACCAAGTTGAGTTTACCGAAGAAGAAATTGACAAAGAACGTGGGGTTGTGATTGAAGAGTGGCGACTGGGCAGAGGAGCACAACAACGAATGCTCGATCAATGGCTTCCCGGTTATTTGAAAGACTCTCGTTATGCTGAACGCTTGCCAATTGGGACGAAAGACGTTTTGGAAAATGCTTCTTACGAAACCATTAAGAAATTCTATGAAGATTGGTACAGACCCGACCTAATGGCGGTAGTGGTGGTAGGCGACGTAGAACCCGAAGAGATGGAGAGAAAAATTAAAGAACAATTCGGGAAAATTAAGCCGGCTGCTAACCCTAAACCTAGAAAAGTATTTGAAGTACCTGACCACGAAGAAACTTATGTAGTAATTGCGAAAGACAAAGAAGCCCCATTCACACAAATTCAGCTAGTATATAAGCAAAACACAGAAGAAGAAAGCAGCCTAGCAGATTTAAGGCAAGGCATGGTCTATTCTTGCTATAATGGCATGATTAACCAACGGTTAAACGAACTCCGCCAAAAAGCTGACCCTCCTTTTATTTTTGGAGGAACGAGCTATGGTGGTGGCATCGCCAGAACTAAAAACGAGTATTCTTCTTTTGCCGCTGTGGGCGATGGCAGTGTTTTAAAAGGCTTAAGAACGCTTTTAGAAGAAAACGAAAGAGTGAGAAAATTTGGCTTCACCGAGGGAGAACTAGAGCGTTACAAGAAAAACATCATAACCTCCTACGAAAAAGCTTACAACGAAAGAGATAAAACAGAATCGCGCCGTTTGGTTGGAGAGTACGTTAACAACTTCCTAAAAAATGAGCCAATTCCCGGCATTGAGTTCGAGTATGAATTTATGCAGCAAATGCTTCCTACCATTAAAGTAGAAGAAATAAATACCTTAGCTGCTAAGTGGATTAAAAACGAAAACCGTGTAGTAGTAGTAACGGGACCCGATAAAGAAGGTGCGGTGTATCCTTCTGAGCAAGATATTCGCAATTTGCTAGAAGAAGTTCAAACAGTAGAAATTGCCGCCTACGAAGACAAACTAGCCAATGCTGCCCTTATGGAAACAAAACCCGTGGCAGGACAAATAGAAAAAGAACTCGCCATTAAAAACGTTGAGGTTACTAAACTGACTTTTTCTAATGGCATTGAAGTTTACTTACGCCCTACCGAGTTCAAAAACGATGAAATACTTTTTAGTGCACAAAGTTATGGAGGACATTCGCTTTACAGCGACGATATGTACATTACTGCCTCTAACGCAGGAGGCATGGTGGCACAAAGTGGCGTTTCGGAGTTTTCTGCAACCGATATTCAAAAACTCTTGGCGGGTAAAAATGCTTCTGCTTCACCGTATATCGGTACGTATTCAGAAGGAATGAATGGCAATTGTGTTCCCAAAGACTTTGAAACCATGCTTCAGCTCATTTATTTAAGTTTTACTGCACCAAGAGAAGACAAAGAAGCGTTCCAGTCTGCTATCCAACGAAATAAAATGTTGTTTGGCAACCTAATGGCAAATCCTGATTTCTACTTCTCTGACCAAGTGAGCAAAATCATGAGTCAGAATAACCCAAGAGGAGGCGGTTTCCCCACTCCCGAAGAAATGGAAAAGGTAGATTTGGATAAAGTAATGGAGGTTTACAAAGAGCGTTTTGCCAACCCTGCCGATTTCCAGTTTTTCTTGGTAGGAAACTTTGATATTGAAGAGATAAAACCACTGTTAAACACCTATTTAGGAAGCCTTCCCACTACAAAAGGCGAAAAGGAAACGTTTAAAGATTTGGGTATCAGACCTCCAAAAGGGAAAGTCGAAAAAGTAATTAAAAAAGGTACTGACCCCAAAAGCAGCGTTCAAATCAGATATACAGGCGAGTTTGACGGCGATACTTACGATGCTTACTTGCTCAGCTCTTTAGGAGAAGTACTAAGTATTAAACTGATAGAAATCCTTAGAGAAGAAAAAAGTGGGGTTTACGGCGTGGGAGCCAACGGCTTTACAGGCAGAGTTCCTTACAAAAGCTACGGTTTTAACGTAAGTTTCCCATGCAGCCCAGAAAATGTTGAGGAGCTGATTGCTGCTACGTTCGATGAAATTAAAAAGGTGATTAAAAATGGCCCTACCGAAGAGGATATAAAAAAAGTGAAAGAACAACAAAAGCGCAGTAGAGAAGAAAACATGGAAAGCAATCGCTATTGGTTAGGGCAAATTAGAACCTATGTTACTAACGACCGCAGCTTCGAAACTTTTTATGACTACGACAAAAACGTGGAAAAACTGAATGCAAAAGACCTCAAAAAAGCAGCTAAGAAATATTTAGGTACCGACGAATACATTCAAATTGTATTAATGCCCGAAGAAGGTGCTACAACCGAAGAGGGAAAAGACAAGTAAAAACCGCTTTTAATTTAAAAAGAAGGCTTCTCGGGAACGAGAAGCCTTCTTTTTAAATTAAAAGCAATAAAAAAATACCCTCATATTTTTTCTCGTGCTATCTTTAAAGCTTTGCGAATCACCTTATTACGTTCATATTGTGGTAAGTTATTCCACTCAGGATATTTACTTTTTACATTATCTACATATTGCTGCTTCGTGTTGTAAAAATCTTTTTTCTCTTCCGAAGAAAGCTCCTTTCCTGTTTCGTGAAAATTAGTGATTATTTGGTTGTTTGTTCTTACAAACAGAATTACGTTGGAATCATTCCCAATTTTATAGGCAAGCTCGTCAATCGTTTTCTTATCTAGTTGAATCGTATTTTGTGTGCTAGCACCCTCTTGTTGCAAAGTGTTCTTAGTTTTAAGCGGAAATACTACTATACTTCCCCCGGCTTCAATAATAATCCTTGCAGCTTCGTTACTTCCCTTTGTTAGTTTCTCTTTCTCCAAAAACAACTCAGGCACATTCAATTTCTGAACGCTTCCTGCCTCCATAGTCGTCTTTTTCTTGCTGAACAAAGCCTTCCTGCCTTTTGCTAAAGT
Organism: uncultured Roseobacteraceae bacterium; assembly: GCA_964521225.1. Lineage (GTDB taxonomy): Bacteria > Bacteroidota > Bacteroidia > Cytophagales > Flammeovirgaceae > CAYUJH01. The sequence continues at coordinate 4,952 of CAZFQW010000062.1, read as the reverse complement.
AAGCGTAATTTCCTCCGCTGCATTTTGTTTCACATGAATTTCAAAATCGGCTTTTCCCTTTGCTATCAGGGCATCAAAATCAATTCCTTCTCTTAAATCGACTTGCTTGCCGTTGAGGTAAATCGAATGAATAGTGGTTAATTTGTCATCGTAAGATATTTCCCCTTTGTAATTCACAGGCAGGCTAATAATTTCTGTGCCTCCATCTGTTTTTTTAGCCTCTAACAAAATCTTTAGACTCCCTTCTTCATCAGATAATTCCTCAAAAAGCATTTGCCTAGAAGGTATTTTCGTATCCAATACAAATTCATTTTTATCGGAAGAAAGTAACTGTGACTTAATTTTAACTTTACCATAAACAAGATGAAATTTTAGATATTCCAAATCAGCATTTTTATTTAATGTTACCCGAAGATTTGATTCAACTTCGGGATGCCTAGAAGCAAGTACAAAAACACCTTCGTTGTTATGGACTTCTATTCCATTGAACTGAACTTTCTGTATGAGTCCTTTGCTATCCACCGATTCTGCAAAGACTTCTTCTTCCTCAAAAGTAGAGCAAGCAAATAATACGGCTATCAATATGGGGAAAAGTAAGGCATACCGCCAAGTTAGGGCTAGAGATTTTGGTTGTGTCATCATCGCAATTCGTTTTTTTAAAGTTGAAAAATTAGAAATAGAGTTCGTTATAAAATGTCTTTCCTTGGTTTTCCTCGAAAGATTCAATAATAATTCGGCGTAGCTTGAAGGCTCAAACTTCTTTTGAATGGCTTCATCTACATAGTATTCGTGCTGTAACTGTAGCTCTCTTTTCAGTATCCAAATAGCAGGGTTTATCCAAAAAAAGGCTTTTCCTAACTCCACAAAAAGCAAATCGAAAGAGTGTTTTTGCGCAACATGAACGGCTTCGTGAGTGTAAATAATGGCTTTGTTATGCTCGTTCATACTTACCCATTTTTCGTTCAGAAATATCCAATTGAAAAATGAAAAACTACCTTTCACCTCCGATAAATAGTAAAACTTCTCCCCTTTCCACCTACGCAATACTGCCCGTTGTTTAATTGAAACAATGCTGAACAACTGAAGAACAAAAAAAGACAATAGGCTCAAAACTCCTACGCAGTACAGGAAAGTAAGAAGGGCAATCCAATCTATTGGGGTGAAAAACGAGATTTCGGAAGTTGGCAATTCGCCTCCAAATTCGTCTGTTGGGAGTAGCCACTTTACTTCGGAAGCCGAGGGTTTTACAGTAGCCATTCTTGTTGGCGAGGCTACTGTAAAAATAGCTGGTTTGGGCATAAAAGGAACTAGTAGGCTAATCGCTACAAAACCCAGCAATAAAAACCGGTTTAGCTGAAAAGCGGGCACCTGCCGCAAAAAGAAAAGATAAACGAGCACGAGCAGGGCAAGGGCTAAATTCGCCTGAATTAAAAAATTAAAATAGGTATCCATACAAGTTGTATTTATTAATGGGTTGAATATTTTCGGATGCTCGTTTCTGGCAAATACAATTAAAAATCGTTTATTTCTTTTTCAATTTTTCATCAATCAGTTGTTGAATTTCTGCGGCTTCTTCGTCGTTCAAATTGTCTTGTTCTACCAAGAACGAAACCATTTGCTTGTAAGAACCTTCAAAATAGCGGTCAATCAACGATTTGAAAGACCCCTTCAGGTATTTCGCTTTGCTTATAGCTGGGTAATATTCGTGCGTTTTTCCGTAGGCTTTGTGCATTACAAATCCTTTCTTTTCCAAGATTCTTACTACGGAAGAAACTGTACTGTAAGGGGGTTTCGGTTCTTCTGTGAGTTGTTCTATGATGTCGTGTACAAGCACTTTTTTTAGCTTCCAAATGATGTACATAATTTCTTCTTCTTTCTTAGTCAACTTTTCCATGATGTGCTTTTCTGACGGCTTAAATAGTTTTATAACGTAATTATACGTTATAAAACTATAAAAATAAATTTTGTGTGCACAAAAAAAGCTATTCTTTGAAAGAATAGCTTTTAACCTTCAGATTTAAGCGCGGGTTAAAAACTGATTAGTTTAATCGGAAATAGATGGGTAGCACCATTCTTTGGCGAACGGCTTTTCCCCTTTGTCGAGCGGGATTCCACTTTTTACTTTTTTTCAAAACGCTCACGGCTTCTTCGTCGCAACCGGCACCAATGCCACGCACCACCTGTAAGTCCGATAGGCTGCCATCTTTTTCAATGATAAACTGAACGAATACCTTCCCTTCTACCCCCATTCGCCGTGCAGCAACAGGGTATTTCATGTTTTCTGCCACAAATTTTAAAAATTCGTTCATTCCTTCTTTGGGCGTAGCGGCAACTTCGGGTACTAAGAAAAAATCGGGTTCTTCGGCAACCTCTTCGGCAGGAGGTTCTTCGGTAACTTCGGGTTCATCAATATTTATCTCTTCGTTATACTCGCTAAACTCAATTAAGTCCTCTTCGGGTACATCTTCCTCTACGGCAATTATTTCGGGTTGCACTTTGGGTTTTGGTGGTGGCGGTGGTTTCACCTCTGTAATGGGTGGTAAAATTAAATCTTCGGGGGTATCGTCTAAAGTTCCCAAAATTACCAATTCATTGGGGTGGTAGTTTTTCCACTCAAAAGCTGCCAAGGTAAGCGAAAGGCTAACAATAAGCCCTATTTGGAACCGCAAGCCTATGTGCTTGCTCCATCCGTTTTGTTTCTTTTCCATACGAATTACATTTGATTTTAAAATTGATTTCACTCTCATAGCGTAGGTTTCGGAAAAGGTTACAGTTTTCTTTAAAAAATATGAGTCTTTTAGGATGAAGGTATTGAAGCTACCTCTTTGGGCATAGGAGGTTTTTGTTGTGAATGTTTTGTGTTTATCTCCCTCCGTAGGTGTGTTCGATTATTTATGGTAAATCATATCGGATAAGATATTTTGCCATAACTACGCCGCTATTTCTTTTATTTTATATGTTTTATTCGTCAATTCAACGGCAGACCGCTTCTCAGCATAAGAGGTTTTTTATCTTTACAAAATGAAAATGAATTTACAAACAATGGACCATCAACCAACAAACCAAGCACCAACAAATACAATCGTTATTCCATATACGTACCCCCTTCGCTGCACCGAAATAATCTTCTTCCTACTCATTACAATGCTTTTCAATAGCTGCCAAGAAAAGCTTCCCCCCGTAGGCGATACACTTTTTACGGAAATTCCATCCACCTACAGCGGTGTTACTTTTAAAAACCAACTTGCCGAAGACACCACCTTCAACATCTTGAACTACCTCTACTTTTTTAATGGTGGAGGGGTAGGCATAGCCGATGTTAATAGCGATTCGCTGCCCGATATATACTTCACCGCCAATATGGGCGAAGACAAGTTGTACCTTAACAGAGGAAATTTTCGGTTTGAAGAAATTACCCAAAAGGCAAATATTATGGGAACGGACGGCTGGTCAACGGGCATTAATATGGCCGATATTAACGGCAATGGGCTTACCGATTTCTACGTTTGCCAAGTAACCGATTACCTGGCATTCAAAGAAACGCACAACTTACTTTTTGTAAACCAAGGGGTTGGGGAAAACGGTATCCCGACCTTTAAAGAAATGGCAGAAGCAGCAGGCGTTGCCCATAAGGGTTTTTCTACCCAATCGGCTTTTTTCGATTACGACAAAGACGGCGACTTAGACCTGTACCTGCTGAACCACTCGGTACACACGGAAAGCAGCTACACCAAAGCCGAAAAAGTACGGTTTACCTCCGATACCAAAGCGGGCGACAAACTCTACAGAAACGATTCAAAAAATGGTGTTTTAAAATTTACCGATGTTACCCAAGAAGCAGGCATTTACAACAGTTCTATTGGCTATGGTTTGGGCTTGGCAATTGCCGATATTAATGCCGATGGCTGGGAAGACATTTATGTAGGCAATGATTTCCACGAAAACGATTACCTCTATTTAAACAATGGCGATGGTACTTTTTCCGAAAAACTGACAGAGGCAATTGGGCACACAAGTCGCTTTTCTATGGGGGTTGATATCGCCGATTTAAACAACGATGCCCTGCCCGATATTCTTTCGCTCGACATGAAACCCGATTGTGAAGACATCCTGAAAACCTCTGCCCCCGAAGATGCTTACGATGTTTATCAATTCAAACTGAGTTACGGATACCACCCTCAATTGGCGAAAAACGCAGTGCAAATCAATCAGGGAAATCACAACGGAAAAACGCCGCTATTCAGCGAAACCTCTGAAATGAGCGGGCTGCCTTCTACCGATTGGAGCTGGTCGGTGCTTGCTGCCGATTACGATTTGGATGGCTTGCAAGATGTTTTCATTTCCAATGGTATCTATCGCCGCCCAAACGATATGGACTACATCAATTACATTTCGGAAAACAGCGTAAAAAACGCACTATCAGTTGGTGTAAATGCGGAAAACCTAAAGGTTATCACAAAAATGCCCTCCATTCCTATTGCCAATTATGCTTTTCAGCAAACGCCAAACAACAGTTCCATCCCATCCTTCCGAAAAGTAAGTGCAGAATGGGGCTTAAACAAAAAAGGCTTTTCAAACGGTGCTGCATGGGCAGACCTCGATAACGATGGCGACTTAGATTTAATCATCAATAACCTCAACGAGGTTTCATCTATCTACAAAAACGAGTCGGTAGAAAAGCAAAAAGGAAACTGGTTGAAAGTAAAGTTTGAAGGCGAAAAGATGAATACACAGGGCGTTGGAGCAAAAGTTACGCTATTTGCTGCAAATGAAATATTTACCCGGCACAACCAAGCAGTCAGGGGCTTTCAATCTTCTGTAGAAACGGGTATTCATATGGGTTTGGGTACTATTCAGAAAATTGATTCTCTAAAGATTGATTGGGCAAACGGTAGTTCTCAAACTTTAGAAAATCTTGAAGTCAATCAAGTTTTTAATATTTTGCAAAAAGA
>CAZFQW010000061.1:0-11264 GCA_964521225.1 uncultured Roseobacteraceae bacterium | reverse complement strand
CGAGGAGGCTCTTTCAGAGTTAAAACGTTTGCATCCTTCGCAGAGCATTGGTGCACCAGAAGAAGTGGCAAAATGTGCGCTATTTTTAACTTCTGAAGAAGTGAAGTTTTTAAACGGAGCAAACTTGCAGTTAGATGGAGGGATTAGTTCTGTTTTAAATGATATTCGTTCATGAGTATATCAATTGAAAATATAATAGAAGCGGTAAAAACCGCTGAAAAAAGCACCGAGTTATTAGGAAACCGCCAACTAACTAAAGTGCTTACCGGCTTTTCGGGGATAAAAATGATTCGTTTGCTCCAAGAACTTACCCAACTATATACCCAAGAAGAAAATGCAGTTTATTTAGAAGTAGGGGTGTTCCAAGGGATGACTTTGCTTTCTTCGGCGAGTGCCTCCAACCTCCTTTGTTATGGTATTGATAATTTCAATTTCTTCGACCCTAAGCAACAGAACAGGGAAATCATTGAAGAAAGAAGGGTAAAGCTAGGAATTGAAAATGCACATCTTATCAACTTAGATTACGAAGATGCCTTAGAAAATTTACCCACTCACATGGGTGCAGATAAAAAAGTGGGTGTTTATTTTATAGATGACCCACACGATTACCGAAGTCAGTTAATGTGCTTACAGCTTATTTTACCCCACCTTGCCGAAAATGCAGTGATTGTTATTGACGACTGCAACTACCAACACGTGCGGCAAGCCAATCGCGATTTTTTGGCAACTAACCTCGGTTTTAAACTCCTTTTTGAAGCATACACAAACTGCCACCCCATGAACATGACATCGGCACAGAAAGCAGAAGCTACCGAAGGTTTTTGGGATGGAGTGAATGTAATTGTAAGAGATAAGGACAACCTCTTGCCGAAAAAATTTCCCCCAACAGAGCGCAACAGAACAGTTTTTGAAAACGACCACCTCGTTCATAGTGCGCAAGTTCGGCACGGGGCAGTTCATGCACTCAACTTTCTAACATCCCTTTTAAAATTCAACCTAAAAAAAGCTTTGGTAGAATTCGGCAGATTTTGGAAAGTGTATCGAAACAAAGGGCAACAAGGAGCATTTATGCACTCCAACACATTTTCGGAGAACCTGCCTAAAAGCCACCTTGTTCAGTAATCTATCCTTTTACTATCATCCCCGTGCGAAAACTCCTTCAAAAATATCTTAACTCCCCTACGCTTATGACCATGGGAGGCGTGGCAGCAAAGTCGCTAGGGGTAATTGTAATTTTGTTGGTTACTCGCACACTTTCGGAACCCGACATACAGGTTTGGCTTTCTTTTTCTTTGCTGATTAGCCTCCAGTATTTAGCCGATTTTGGCTTTGCGCCTTCCATTGCTCGGGTAATTGCGTATGCCTTCGGAGGTGCCGTTACTATTGAAGAAAATCAATCAAAAGACACCTTAAAAAATTTAGGAAAACCCAATTGGGAGTTAGTAGGAACCATCTATGCCACCCTTCAAAAAATTTATTTTAGGCTCAATGTTATTGCATTTGTTGGGTTGCTTACTTTAGGTACTGCACTCATTTTTAGCCCCATTCAGCAAATGGATAACCCACAAGATGGGTGGATTGCTTGGGCAATTATTTTGTTTGTATCTGCTTTTTATATTCGAGGAAATATCTTTTTTGCTTACTTAGAAGGCGTTGGGAAAGTAGCCATTTTAAGGCGTTGGGAAATGCTTTTCCATTTACTAAGAGCTGTATCTAGCTTGGTTATTTTATTTTTTGAGGGGGGCGTATTGCCTCTAATTGCTGTCAACCAATGTTGGTTGTTTTTAAACGTAATTCGGAACAGGTACCTGAGCCACAAAGTTTACGAGGGGAAATTGAAGGAAATAAAATATCGGCCATTTGATAAAACTGTTTACGGTTTAGTATTCTCAAAATCGTGGAAAAGCGCCCTCGGTCAAATGTTTACTTTAGGAATCACCCAACTTACAGCGCTTTTATATGGCACTATCGGAAATACTACTTCGGTGGTTAGTTATCAGTTTTCGTTAAGAGTTTTGCAGATGATTACCGACTTTTCGAGCAGCCCTTTTTATAGCCAAATTCCGTTTTATAATATGCTAATGGCACGAAAGGAAATTGATACACTCCTTAAAAAAGCTGCTAAGTCCATGAGGTTAAGCTACTGGGTTTATGTGGTAGGGGTAGTTTCTGCGGGAGTTGTGCTGCCCTACGTGCTGGTATTTATTGATAGCAATGCTTCGTTTGTAGCCTCTACCATTTGGGCTTTAATGATTCTTGGCATTTTTGGGGAAAGGTATGGGGCAATGCATATTCAGCTATACACCACTACCAACCATGTACTTTGGCATATAAGCAGTACTGTTACCGGAAGTTTGTTTCTGCTCACCTTACTTTCCTGTTACTCTTTTCTTGGTATTTATGCCTTCCCGCTTTCTTTCTTGGTGTGTAACTATGGCTTTTTCGCGTGGTATAACGCCTCGCAGGTTTATAAAACCTTCCCCATTCGGTTTTGGGAATTCGAGTATAAAGTATCTATTCCTCCTTTCCTTTTTTTAATTGCTAATTTGTTGGTAGTGGCACTTTAGAAAATAGAATATCGGCACCATAGCCTATTGGGTTAATGATTTTATGGTGTGGGAAGTGTTTCCGTGCTTCTTCAATTAAATCGAAAGTGTGTTTTTCAACCAATGTGATTTCTAAAATCAAAAATTCAATTTTGTCGATAGCTTCTTTTGCCCCTTTTAAAATATCCAATTCAGCACCCTGTACATCGAGTTTTAGCACTGCTATTTTATCGACAGACACTTCCCGAATAAAAGAATCTAAGGAAATCGTTTCTACTTTCAGTTGATTTTTGATGCTCCCAAAAGCCTTTACATTTTCTTCATACACAGAGCCTATTTGGTCTGAATCGTCCGATATATACAGCGTAGTATTTCCATCCTGCCGGGCAAGTGCTTTCAGAATCACTTCAACATTTTTATGGTTCAGGTTTTTATGCAGAATGGGGTGTAATAATGGGTATGGTTCAAAGGCGTAAATAGGAGCTTTGGGAAATTTGTTGGCCGCATGAAAAGAAAACAGCCCGTTGTTAGCTCCTCCGTCGATAATTACGCCTTCGGTATTAGAGGGAATGGCCTCTACTAACTTTTTAATTTTTGGGAACGAATGCACCAAATGGTAAAAACTAGACCTATCGGTATTCTGATAAAAAGTTTCTTTTTCAAGCTTGATAGGAAGCGGCTTTTTTAAAAAGAAGTGCCATAAAATAGAGGCGGTATTTCCTTTATACTGTTTCGCAATTTCTTTTATAAGCCCCAATCGGTATAACATACAGTTCTTTATTTACTTTTGTAGCCCTTTTTACAAGTTCTTATTGCACGCCGAAATTAACTAATGCAAATTGAAAGAAAGTACTTTTGTGGGTAATTCGCTATTTTTAGTGCTTTTGTTCACAGAATTGTTTCAACTATCCAACCTACTATAAAGAAGATATGAGTTCAGAAAACCAAGAAGCCCCTATTCTACTAGGCAAACCCGAAAATAATCCCTACAAAGTGGCAGGTATTTTATTGGGTCAGCGCATTGCTTGGGATTTAAAAAGGGCTTCGTGGATAAGCAGAAAGCGTTTGAGAGCTTTGAAGGATAAACACAAAGGCAAGAAGGCGGTCATTCTGTGTAACGGTCCCAGCCTTACCAAAACTAACTTCGATTCGCTAAAAGGCGTTTTCACCATCGCCATGAACAAAATTAATTTATTGTTCGATAAAACCGATTTCCGCCCCTCGTGCATAGTTTCGCAAAACCCTTTGGTAATTGAGCAGAACTTAGCTTTTTTCAATGCTACCGAAATTCCCTTATTTATCGCCCACTTTGAAGCCGATAAAATAAAGCTTCGGAAAAATGTGGCTTTTATCCACGAAGTGCGCTATAACCGCAAGTTTTCGCAAGATTGCTCCATGAGTGTTTACATGGGCCCTACCGTAACCTTTGCCGCCATGCAACTTGCCTTTCACATGGGTTTTCAAGAAGTTGCCTTAGTGGGCTGCGACCACAACTTCGCTACAAAAGGACCAGCCAATAAAGAGGTAACCTCGGGCGATGCTGACCCCAATCATTTTGACCCTAATTACTTTGCAGGTGGTGTGAAATGGCACTTGCCCGACCTTGCCGAAAGCGAAGGCGTTTATCTGATTGCACGAAATACGTTTGAAGCCGCCGGCAGAAAAATAGTAAATGCCACTATTGGAGGGAAACTAGAAATTTTTGAAAGGCAGTCGCTAGAGCACTTTTTGCAAGGTTGATTCATGCAATTGATTGTTGCTCTTGTTCCTGTCGGAAACAACAACAACAGGAGAGGTCTCAGGCTTAGAAAGATAAAAATCTCAGCGAAGCATGGAAATAAACCTCTTATAGTTCTTTTCTGCATTGTACTGCTCGTTCCAAGTTTCCCAAGCATGCTTACTTTTCTCCAGCCTTTTACTGTCTGAAGAATGTATAAATTGGAGCAGTTGCTGTGCTACTTCCTTGGCAGTAGGGTTGGGGCTTAAAAGCATTCCGTTGCCATTGTTCACAATTTCTGAAACGCCGCCCACATTGGTGGCTAATACGGGCACGCCAAAAGACATCGCCTCCATAATAGAAACCGGCACTCCTTCCGAAGTGCTCAAATTCACAAACAAATCAACTTTGTTTTGGTGGTAATATTGTAATAACGCTTGGTTGGTTACTCTTCCTTTCAGTTCATAATTCATTTTCCTTTCCAAATGTTGTTTTGCCAAAGCACCTACTTTTGCCATTTCAACGCCATCGCCAAAATGTATCCATTCAACTGGTTTGCTCTTTGTTTCTTTGAGGATTTCGGCAAGTGACTCCACTAACAAACCGACCCTTTTTAAAGGAATTAGATTGGAGCAACTCACAATCCTAAAAACGCCCTCTTCGCTTAATGGGTTTTTCCACTCCGTTTGGAGAACATTATGGACACCTAACCTCGATAGCTTCATTTTGCATTCGGGTACATCGGGGTTCATTTTCTTGGTGTATTCCTTGCCAAAATCAGCAATAAAAGAAACGTAATCGAGGTTTTGCAGCACCTCTTTTCGGAATGGTAAATAATTAAATTGGCTTACTTCAAAATACACATCCCAACCATGTGCCCGAGAAATGGCTTTTACAGTAGGATTTCGCTTTTTGAATTGGGCAATGGCAAAGGCAATATCATTACACCAATAAGAATAAAGCAGGGTTTCGGTTTTTGAAAGTGCTTTTTGTTTAAAAAGGCTTTCTAAAAAAAGGGAAAGTTTCTTTTCTTTAAAAAGGCTTAGTGTTATTGTGGCAAATATACCTCTGTTCAGTAGCCTGTGGTAACGGAAGTGCAATCGAAATATCTCTTTCCAAAACAAAGAGTTCAGCACTGTTTTTACCGCCTTTTTTTTTTCTTGAGAAGATAAATTATAGGGGAAATGCACAAGCTCAACCGTTGGTGGAACTGCTCTTTTGTGGTCGCCTATCTCATTATGGATAATAATGATTTTAGAGAAAGCTTCTACCAGATAAGGCAGCTCTGTTTCCAGAAAAGTCTCACTTTTTCCGTAGGGAAAAGCGGCGGTAAAAAGCAGCAGTGTTTTATCTGGTTGAATCACTTACTTAAAATTTCAAATTCTACTCTACGGTTTAAGTATTTCAACTCGTTGTCGTCGTTGCTTACAACGGGTTTGCTGGGGCCATACCCTTTTTCAATCATTCTTTCTGCCTCAATGCCTTGTTTCACTAAATAATTTTTTACCGATTTGGCACGAAGTAAAGAAAGCTCTACTAATCCGTCTACATTTCTGCCTCTGGTATAATCTGTATGTCCACTAATTTCAATTTTTAAGGTTGAGTTTTTCTTTAAGATGTTTGCCAATCGGTCGAGTTCGGCAAAAGAGCTTTTCATTAAATCGACACTTGAAACTTCAAAAATCACATTGTTCAGCGTAAGCGATTCTCCTACATCTACTTTTTTCAGGTAAATAGCATCGCCACTTAACTCGTAGTTTCCTCCGAAATTCACTCTAAAGTTCTCTGAGTGATAAAGGTATGCTTCCGCTTCTACCACAATCATTAAATTTTGGTTCGCCGGCAAATGCGTAAAAAAAGCACCGTTCGATGCCCTTTGTGTAGGCTTCAATAAGGTGATATTGTTCTCTTTATCTACAATTTGAATATCGCTTTGAACAGGTGCTTTGGTAGCAGCATCCAATATTTTTGAAACAAAAAACGCTACTTCATTTTCTTCTTCAAGCGCACTATTTTGAAGCCTCGGTTGAAGCGTTGGTACATTTAGTTGCAGTGCTACCGAAGCCGTTAGCAAAGTTCGCTCAGCTTTCGGCATCAAAATAATTGGGCTTCCGCCTGAAAGCCCCTCGCCCGTAAAAGTTTTAGAAAAGGCAACGTAACCCTCTGCCCTCACAGAAATTGGGTAGCTGTTACTTTGCTGCAATACCGTTTTTGCATAGCCCCTTTCGTTTGTTGTAAGGCTTAATTCTGCCTCTGTGCTTTTTACTTTAAAAGTAGCTCCACGAATAACTTGGTTAGATTCGTTGGAAATTACTTGCTTATTTAGGCGAACCAAAACTGCTTCATTTTCTAAATCGACTGGCTGCGGGGTGGGTAAAATGGCAATAGATAGCGGAGTAGATACACTCACTTCTGCTACAACTTCTCTTGCCTTCCTCTTTTTCATCCTGAAGGTAACGTCACTACGAAGTCCTTTCGCCAAATTAATCTCTTTGGGGATATATCCCTCTGCTTTTGCCCTTACTTTGTAGTCAGTATTTGCAGGAACAATTCCGTTCGCTTTTCCATTTTTCACCGCGAGTGTTATGGTAGAAGTAGTACCATCTGGATGAGTGAATTCACATTCGACCACAGCTTTTTCAATTACAACATTATTTGTATCGTCCTCTAAAACAACTTTAATAGGGCTAAAACCTGCATTTTCTTGCAGCGCAATAGCGGCTACACTTGGGCTTATGCGAGGGTTCAAAATATCCTGCGCTATCTCTTCGGCTAATAACGCCTGCTTTGCGGCTAATTTTTTTAAGGGGATTTCAATCGTTTCAGTATTTCCTTGAGTGAGGTTTGCTATGCCGTTAGAGGCAGCATAGCCGTTTTTAATTGCTTCGAAGTTAACCTGAGAAGCAGCCTCTTTAGAAGCTATTAAGGTAATTGCTTTGCCTTGTGGGTTAGTTGTTATCTCAGTATCAATTGTGGGAAGTTTCACATTAGCTACTAAGGGCGTTTGCGTGGCCTCATCAAACACATTTACTTTTAATCCAGCAAAAAAAGTATTGGCGTCTATAATACTTCCTTTGGTTTCTACATTTATGGGTGCATTTTGGGTGTTTTCCTCAAAAGCTATTACTAGCGGACGTAGCGTTGGTGCTTCTTCCTTCACTTCTTCAGGGACATCAAGGAAAGTAACGCGGTATATATCTTCTCCTGTTAAGTCTTTTTTGTTCGCCGATGAATAATAACCATACCTTCCACTTCTAGAAAGGGAAAGATAAAGTTCATCCTCTGGGGTATTCATAGGTAAACCAATATTTTGGGGTATTCCCCATTTTCCATTCTCTAACTCACATTTAAAAATATCGTAGCCGCCCATGGTATTGTGCCCTGTAGAACTAAAATACAGTGTGTGTCCTTCGGGATGAATAAAAATGCCTTCTTCGTAATAGGGTGTGTTAATAGTTGAACCTAAATTAATAGGGTCGCTCCATTTATTTTCTTTGCCTTCCTCTGAAGTTTTTATGCTATAAAAAATATCGAGCCCGCCCATACTTAGATCTTCTCTATCGCTTGTAAAATAGAGCGTATCGCCTGTAACAGAAAAAGCGGCGGAAGCTTCCATATACTTCGTATTAATTTGCTTTGGAAAGGCTTTTGGGCTGGTCCACCGTCCTGTTTCTTCATCTTTTTTACAGTAAAATAAATCTGCTTCTCTGTAAATAATCATCAAATTCCCATTTGGGGAAATCCCTGCTACCGCATCGTTATTCTTAGAGTTGATAGGCGTGCCCATGTTTATGGGCAAAGTCCATTCATCGCCTACTTTGGTACTTACATAAATATCTTCGTAGTACTTTCCATCTTCATCTTGGATTCCGCCTACCGTATTAGCCCTCCTAGAGGTGAAATACATAGTCGAGTCGTCGGCGGTAATTACAACCCCATACTCATCAAATTCAGAATTTACTGTTTTTCCAAGGTTTTCTATTTTGATATTTACAGGTCTTTTTGAAAGCTCTATCCCGTTACGGCACTCCTCAATTCTTTTGTTTGTAATAGCAATTGCTTCAGGGTCTTCTAAAACTTTTAAATCTTTTTCGTAATACTCAATTGCCTTTAACCACTGTCGGTTTCTATGATAAGTTTCTCCTAGATAGTAGGCAATGTAGCGTTCAACCGTTGGATCGAGCTGTAGTGCTTTTTCGTAAAATGGAAGGCAATTTATATGGTCTTTTGTAGGAGATTTAAGGTAACACAAACCAAGCTTCAAGTTTAAATCGATATTGTTGGGGTTAATCTCCTGCGCTTTTTCGTAGGCAGTTAGTGCCGCATCATAGTTTGGTCTGAAACCATCTAAATAATAGTCGCCTTCTTTGATAGCTTCTAGCGCAGCCCTAAGTTGAAACTTATCGGGAATTGTTTGTTTGTTGAAAGGGGTATCTACCTCTGCTTGGTTTTGTGCTTGGATACTAAAAGCTAAAAAGCTCAATAGAAACCCTGCAACCAGGCTGAGGTAAAATTTATTTTTTTTGAAAGAACAAAGACTCATATATAGATTCAATGTAGGATGGACTAATTTTGAAAAAAGATGATGTTTTCGCCAATTTATTTATTACAACTTTCAGCGAGGTAAGTTTTAGCTTCTGTATTGCCTAGCTCTATTGCCTTGTTCCAATCGGCGCAAGCACCTGCTTGGTCTTTCAGCATTTCTTTGGCAATGCCTCTGTTTAAATAAGCTAAAACGTAATCGCTTTTTTGTTCAATTACTTTATTAAAACCCTTTAAAGCTTCTTCAAACTGCTCAAGTTTGCATTGTGCGGTTGCCTTATTGTGCAGCGCCATCCAATAACTAGGATCTTCTGCCAAGCTTTTATCGAAATCTTGTATTGCTGTTTTGAACTCTCCTAGCTCGTAAAGTGCCTTCCCTTTATTGTTATAAACCGAAGCCGAAGTTACTCCTAAGCCAATTGCTTTTTGGTACCCCTCGGCTGCTTTCTGATATTCTTGGTTGAGCAACTGAACCTCCGCTAAGTTTGAAACTGCTTCCTTAAAATCGGATTTTAGTGATACTGCTTTTTCAAAATCATTCGCTGCTCCTGCGTTATCTTTCAACATTTTTTTAGCACTTCCGCGGTAGTTATAAGCTTCCGCAGTTTCATTTTTTTGCTCAATTGTTTTATTGAAACTGGTAAGTGCTTCTTGATAATTTCCTCCTTCAAACTGCATTACTCCATTATAAAAATGGGCGTCTGCGTTATTGGGGTTTATTTCAATTACTTTCTTGTAGGCATTAATGGCTTCTGCAATGTTTTTTTGGGTAAAATAAACGGCTGCCTTGTTTAAAAGTGCTTTTTCAAAATTAGGTCTAATCTCAGTTGCCTCATTAAATGCAGTTAAAGCACCCTCGAAATCTTTTTCATTGAAAAGCTTTACCCCTTCATTATTTTTTTCATCCGCTTTTCTATCAATTTTAGAACGGATAAGTTCAAGGGTTGCAGGAGCAATATTTTCCACGGGGAATGTGTCAGACTGAAAAATGACGTACTTTTCGTTGTCTATAAAATAAGGAGCACTTCCACTTTGGGCATTTGAAAGTGTAGCTACTAAAATAAAAAGTGGGAAAAACAGTATTATCTTCATGGGTATAATTTAAATTATGAATCGCCGATGCCTGTAAAGAGGAGGAATTTCACTTTTTAACCTATCCGCTTTGCCTATAATCAGCCTAAGTTTGTAATCGTTTAACTTGTCTTTTTTTCTTGCTAAAGAAGGATTCGTTATCATAACGTTTCAATTATGATACCTACACAATAAATTTGGTAAACAAACAATTAGCTTTAACACTAACCTGAAAGGTTCTACAAAAACTATTAACTTAATTTCTGTTAAAGTATTCTTTAAATCAGCTTCTGTGTACATCATTTGAACCTGAACCCATGCACTTTACAACTTCTTAATATTGAGCTTACAAAGCATGAATCATTTCATTACTACAAAAGTAACTTACTTTAATTATATTTTTTGGTGCATATCTGCTTCGTTTCTTTTTTCGTGTGGCAATTTGAAACAAACTATTTTGTTCCAAACCGATTCTTCGATTAACCTCCCGGCCTTCTACGATGCGTATGTTTCTGCCTCCAGAAATTATCAAATCTCTAATATGGACTATATTGCTATTTCTGTGTTTACCAACAAAGGTGAGGTTTTAATTGATCCCAACAACGAGTTTGAAGGCGGTTCTGGAGAAGCTGCGGGAGGTGCTGTAGGTAGTTTCAACACAGGAGGCACTTTGCCTATTTCTGGAAACATGCAGCGCCCTAAAAACTACCTAGTAAACAGCCAAGGGATTGTAAACCTACCAATGGTGGGGAAAGTTAAACTTGGTGGTTATACTTTAACACAAGCCGATAGCATGCTCACAGAAGCCTATCAAGAATATTACGAAGATCCTTATATAGTTACACAGTACCTTAATAAAAGGGTAGTCCTTATGGGAGCACTCGGCGATAGGGTAATTCCTTTAAAAGAAGAAAACATCACCCTAATAGAACTTATTGCCATGGCAAGTGGTGGTGGCAGAGTGCAAAACGAATTTAGTAGTATGGGAGGCGGCGGAAACTTTCAACGATTGGCAAAGGGAAATAACATTAGAATTTTAAGAGGAAGAGGCGAAAATGTTTCCGTTCAGCTTGTTGATCTTACTAGCATTGATGGAATTCGTGTTGCCAACCTTGATTTAATGCCAAACGATGTTGTATATGTAGAACCTAGGCGTAAAATTGACCGACAGGCTATTGCAGATTTAAACACATTTGTATCGCCCCTTTCAACTATTATTTCTACTGTTACTAGTGTGATTTCTTTATATTTATTGATAGAGAACCTGGGTGGCAGATAAACTCAGAGGCAACTAATTTAACTATGGCAGAATATTCTCCTTCAGAAATAAGAGAAAACGAAAGTCCCTCATCAGCACAACTGTCTCAGCAGCAAGGTCCTAACTTTGT
>CAZFQW010000060.1:0-11357 GCA_964521225.1 uncultured Roseobacteraceae bacterium | reverse complement strand
TTACCTATATATTTCCACAATTATCTTATTGCCTTTTGAAACAGGGCGAATTGCCCAGTTGTTTATAGGTTTTGCCATTGGTATGTTTGTCGATTTTTTTTACGACACCCTAGGAATGCATGCTTTTGCTTCTGTGTTTTTAGCGTATGCCAGAATGGTTACCCTCAATTATTTGCAGCCATCCACAGGCTACGAATCGGGAGGAAAGCCATTGGTTAGGGAGATGGGAATCACTTGGTTTGCGACCTACGCTATTATTTTGGTATTCCTCCATCATATGGTCTTTTTTGCAATAGAAAGCAGTGATTTTTCGCTTCTTCTGGGCACCTTGGTACAATCAATAGGAAGCACCATTTTCACTTTTACAGTGATAATGATTGGGCAGCTTGTATTTTACCAAAAAAAAGCAAAAGCTTAGCCACCATGATAAAAACTAACTTTTAAAGTGTTGTATATATGCCGCTGTATCCATAGCAAGGGCAACTCCTACATGGATAACGACACCCCCTAAAATACTTCGCGTTTGTAAAGCAACTACTCCCAGAATGTACCCTCCGAAAATTGAACCGATTGTTTCTGCCATGGGCTTCCCAAAGTGTAAAAAAGCATAGGTAGCAACCATAGGTAACACTGCATCTTTACCGAGCAAAGAGGCCATGCCTATTACCAAAGCCCCTCTAAAGAAGAGTTCTACGGAAATGAAATTAAGACCATAACTTATTTCGTAGAAAACGCCGCTTTGCCAAGCTTCTAAAATACCTACGGTATTGTAATACCAAAATTTATACATAGGATAAGTTTTAAGAAAAGCAGGCTGAAAAGATGCCCATGCAATAAGAGGAAGCATCAGTAAAAGCATTAAAAGATAGGGTTTGTAGTCAAACTTTGAGAAGTGTAAACCATAAATGCCTTTTATTTCTTTATCCCACATGGTTTTTAATATCCACAATACTAGCAGGTAGCCTATAATTCTGATAAGATGACGTGCGATTTTTTGGATAAAATAAGCAACTATTTTATCCTCTAAACCATCAATCAAAAAATGATGAAAATAGAAAGCCTTAGTGAACCCAAGAAGCAAGAGGAAGGCAAGGCTTTTTTTCCAAAAGCCTAACTTCTTAAGAACCAACAGGCTTTTTTTCCAATAAGCTTGGGGAAGTGCGATAGCAAAATAAGGGAAAGCATAAAAAAGGGGATAAAACAAAAATCCCCATGGAGTTTTAAATGATTGATCTAAGATGCTATCCTCAAAATCTATGGAATAATTAATAGCAATTGTGATAATAAGGAACAAGGCGGTATAAGAATATACTCTCCAATCGAAATGTTCGATAATATGTTGCCTTATTCCTTGAGCAACCTCCTTAATAGAAGCCATATAAAATTAGTCTATCACTTTCATTCTTTCGAAAGGTTTACTTTCATCAAACAACTTTCGGAATGTAATGTGTGTTTTATGAATTTTTCCGCCTACATCTTCTGAAACACGCATCATTTTAGGATTAAAATCACCAATCCAGTTCATTTCAAAGTCTTTATAGCGGTATTGATCGCCTTGTGCATGTGCGTTATCAGAAAAAGCGGTTACAATGGCAGACTCTACCCCTTTGCCTTGAAACTCTGGAATAACTCCAAATACAACCCCAAACATTTTTCTTACTTTTTTTACTTTCAGGTACCACATAAACTTTAGCTTCGCTAAAAGATTAAACTGGCCATTTAGGTGCTTTATCGCTTGGTTAATTTCAGGAAGCATAATAAAAAAGGCAATAGGCACTCCTTTATGGTAAGCAAATATTAGAATTTCAGGGTCGAGGATAGGTTTAATTTTATTCATAATAATCATTGCCTGTGCTTTTGCCATTTTACTTACCCCACCATGCTTACCCCAAGCTTTGTTATAAATAGTTCTAAAGTCTTCTGCATATTTTTCCATATTCGACTTTCTTAAATGGTCGAAGCTGTAGTTTGGATCATTATGAATTCTCCTTGCTTTTGCTTGCACTTTAGGAATTAACTCGCCTTGCACTTTACGAGCATAAGTATATTGTTTGAAATATTCTTTAAAGCCGTAGCCTTCAAATAAACCTTTATAATATCCAAAATTATAAGGCATACAGTAGTTGGGTTCATAGAAACCGTCAACCAAACATCCCCACCATTTATCTCTATCACCAAAATTAATTGGACCGTCCATGGCTTCCATTTCGTTTTCGGCTAACCAGTTTTTGCAGGCATCAAAAAGAATATTAGCGGCTTCTTGGTTATCGATACACTCAAAAAAGCCCATTCCTCCAGTGGGTTGGTTGTTATCTTTATTCACTGTCTTTTTATTAATAAAAGCAGCGACTCTACCAATGGTTAATCCGTCATTATCTTGGAGAATCCACCTGATGCACTTGCCTTGTCGTAAAAGTTTATTGGTTTCAGGGTTAAATATCTCTTCAATATCTTTATCGAGTGGTCGTATCCAGTTTTTTTCCTCTTTGTATAAGCGAACCGGAAGTGTTAAAAACGCTTTGATGTGTTTCTTTTCAGTAACTTCAATAAGTGTCATTGGTAGTGGTTTTTACAATTGTGGAGAGAACAAGGTAAAAGGTAAATAGTGTATACTTACCTTTTTGTAAGGTGTTATTAATTATGATAAGGCGGTGAACTGTCTTAAAAAACGAGCGTCGTTTTCAAAGAAAAGGCGGATATCTTCTACTTTATAACGAAGCATGGCGATTCTTTCGATACCCATACCAAAGGCAAAGCCAGTGTATTTTCTAGAATCTACTCCACAGTTTTCTAAAACGTTGGGATCCACCATACCACAGCCTAAAATTTCGAGCCAGCCCGTTCCTTTGGTAATTCGGTAATCGGCTTCGGTTTCAAGTCCCCAATAAATATCCATTTCGGCACTAGGCTCTGTGAAAGGGAAGAACGATGGGCGGAAACGCACTTTTGTGTCTTTCCCAAACATTTCACGGGCAAAATAATAAAGCGTGTTTTTTAAGTCTCTGAAACTCACATTCTCGTTTACATACAAGCCTTCTACTTGATGAAATAAGCAATGAGCACGTGCCGAAATAGCCTCGTTTCGGTAAACTCTACCGGGCATTATCGAGCGTATCGGAGGTTTTTGGTCTTTCATTAACCTAATTTGAACGTTCGATGTATGGGTTCTAAGAAGCACATCTGGATTTTTTTCTATAAAGAAAGTGTCCTGCATTTCTCTGGCAGGGTGGTTTAAAGGGAAGTTCAAGGCAGTGAAATTATGCCAGTCGTCTTCTATTTCCGAACCTTCTGCAACATTAAATCCTATATTTCTAAAAACTTGGGTAATCTTATTCTTTGTTTGAGTAATTGGGTGGATAGTACCCAACTGATTAGGAATAGGAGGTAAGGTTAAATCTCCGTGCTCAGCAGAACTAGCATTGCTACTTTCTAAAGATGCCTCAAGCGCTTTAAACTTGTCCCATGCTTTATTTTTGAGTGTATTCAGTGTTTGCCCAACCTCTTTACGTTGCTCAGGCGCTACTTCTTTAATATTACCCATTAAAGCGGTTACAACACTTTTACGACCAATAAAGCGAATTCTGAAAGCTTCTAGTTGCTCTTTAGTTTCGGTAACAGCCAACTCAATTTCCTTGGTGATTTGCTCAATCTGCTCAATCATAAATAACTTCTATTTTATTTAAGATGCCAAATTTAGCGATTCCCTTTTTGTATCAACAATTCTTTCTGAATAAGATGTAGAAAAGAAGGGAAATAAAGGGTATTATGTTCACAAAGTTTAATTTTCTGATAACGAATTAGTGAATTCAAAATCTTATATTTGATATATACTAAGACAAACGATTGAAAAAATTTTTCAGAGGGCATCAACTTTAATTTAAACGCTATCAAATAATTATGGCATTCGGGTTTTTCAAAAAGAAAAAAAAAGAAGAGGAATTACATTACGACCCCACTAATATTGGGGTAATGGATATCCGTAAGGGATGGGTTTTTGAATACGATTTAAAAACTTGGGAAGTAACAGAAGAGTATGAGTACGACTGGGGAAATAATTATTTCACCTATGAGTTTAAATGTGTTTCTTCAAAAGATACAGTCTATTTAGGTGTAGAAAAAGACGATGAAATTTCGTGTTATATAATGCGAAAAATTAACTTTGGAAAGCTAGACGAAGAAGTAGAGCAAAGTATCGTAAACAAAGGTACTGCCCCGCGCTTAGTTACGCTAGATGGAACTGCATTTTTTAAAGAATCGGAAAGGCCTGGTTATTTCAGAAGCATCGATAGCGAGAATTGGGACGAATTTATTGTGTGGGAATATCTTGACGAAACCGGAAAGCTAGCCTTAAGCATAGAACAATGGGGCGATACAGCGTTTGAGTCTGCCGTTGGAATTGTAGAACCTGAGAGAGCTATTTCAAATATTTTACCTGCCTGAACACAGAGTTTGATTGTTGCGTTGTAAAAGAAGAAATCAGTTTTAAGAATAAAATAAAGTAATGAAAAAATTAACTTTTTTAATTGCAATTCTAGTTTTTGGAGCGTGTGGGTCTT
Organism: uncultured Roseobacteraceae bacterium; assembly: GCA_964521225.1. Classification (GTDB taxonomy): domain Bacteria; phylum Bacteroidota; class Bacteroidia; order Cytophagales; family Flammeovirgaceae; genus CAYUJH01. The sequence continues at coordinate 6,801 of CAZFQW010000060.1, read as the reverse complement.
CGCGAGAGTATGTTCAAAACCCCGTAGATACGCTTATTAAGGAAATGGATAAAGAACCGGACTTCACAGTTATCTTATTTGATATGAAAGAAGAAGGCTCCTTTTCTACCACTTACAAGCACATGTATAAAGTGATAAAACCTGCTAAAACAGACGATGCAAAGCCTGTTTCCACGACTACCGACTGGAAAGAAGTCTCAAAAGATTTCTTTTTTCAGCATGAGGGAGATATGGGAATGGAAATAGCTTCTAAAAAAGATGGTAAGGTAACCAAACAAACAGCACCTCCTGGGTACTCAAACTATGTAGGTAACCAAAAGTATGGGCAATGGCAATCGAGAAGTGATGGAACTTCGTTTTGGGCATTTTATGGCCAGTATGCTTTCATGAGTAATATGCTTGGTTTAATGGGAGGCCCTGTTTACAGACGTTCTTACACAGATTACAACACTAATTATAGGGGTACTAGACCTTACTACGGCGGAACAACAAGCAAGCCTCTTTATGGAACGTACTCTTCAACTGCTTTAAAGCAAAACCCAAAAAGTAATTTTGCTAGCAAGGTACAGAGTAGAACGTCGCGTTCAAGTGGTACTAGTGCATCACGTTCGGGGTCGCGCTATAGCTCAGGCTCATCTTCACGTTCACGTTCATCTTCTTCAAGAGGAGGAAAATAGAAATAACGATAAAACTAAATTATGTTGAAACGTGCGAGTTTGTAATTTTACAAGCTCGCATTTTTTATGGGTTCTTTTAAATATCAGTTACCAAAATTTTAACCCGACCACGGGATTTGAAGAATCGTTATCAACCAAAAAGAAATAATTATTTGACGGATGTTAAGCAAATCAAACGTACTGAAACTCTCACTTTTTGCAACGGGACTCTCCGGCATTGTTGCAGAGTATATACTTTCTACTTTAGCTACTTACTTTTTAGGAAACTCTACCTTACAGTGGACCATGATTCTCTCCTTTATGCTCTTCACTATGGGAATAGGCAGTAGAATTAGCAAGTATTTCGACAAGAATTTATTAGAGAAATTTATCTTCATAGAATTCTTTCTTTCGGTTTTGGTGTCTTTCTGTGCAATACTTACCTACTCTATGGCATCGTACATGAGCGTTACAGAAGGGTTTCTAATGGAACATGTAGACCATACGGGTGTTTTAATCTATTTCTTGGCCATGTTAGTTGGATTGCTAATAGGGATGGAAATCCCTTTGGTAATCCGTTTGAATGATGAGTATGAAAGCTTAAGGTTGAACATATCAAGCGCAATGGAAAAAGATTACTACGGGAGTTTAATAGGAGGAGCGTTCTTTGCATTTATTGGTCTTCCTTATTTGGGCCTTACCTATACTCCGTTTGTTTTAGGGGCAATTAACTTTAGTGTAGCGATTTTCTTGTATGTAAGGCTTAAAGATTTAGTGGCTCTCCAATTACAACTCCCCATAAAAGCGGCATTAGCCTTTGTGTTTATCCTGATTACCTCAGGGGTTATTCTTGCAGGAAGAATCATTGAATTTGGAGAGCAAAAGCGCTACAAAGACAGAGTGATTTACCAAACACAGTCAAAGTATCAGAAGATTGTAGTTACCCAATGGAAAAATTACCATTGGTTGTACCTAAATGGCAACCAACAACTAAGCTCGTTCGATGAGTGGCTGTACCACGAGCCTTTGGTTATTCCGGCCATGAGTCTTTCAGATTTACCAACCGATGTGTTGATTTTAGGTGGAGGCGATGGCTGTGCTGCACGTGAAGTCCTTAAATTTCCCGCAGTAAAAAAAGTGAAATTAATAGATTTAGACCCCGCAGTAACAGCGCTTGGTAAAAACCATTATGTATTCACAGAGATGAATAAAAATGCTTTGAATAATCCTAAAATAGAAGTTCTGAATACCGATGCTTATACCTACATGGCTAGTTCAGAAGAGTTTTGGGATGTAATGATTGTAGATTTCCCCGACCCTAGAAACATAGAAATTGGGCGTTTATTTTCTTACGAGTTTTTTAAAATGTGTTACAACCGACTGCGCCCCGGCGGGGTGATTGTAGTACAGGCAGGAAGCCCCTACTATGCTACTAAAGCATTTTATTGTGTCGAAAAAACGGTAGAAGCAGCAGGTTTTAATGTAGCACCTATGCACAACCAAGTAATGACAATGGGCGAATGGGGATGGATACTCGGTGCCAAGGCGATTCCGAAAGAGCAAATAAAGGCAAGGTTGCGTTCAATCGACCCTAAAAGCAAAGTGCCTACAAGGTGGATCAACAAAGAAGCAATGTTACAAATCACTTCTTTTGGAACAAACCTGATAGAATTTGATAGTGCAGATATTGAAGTAAATACGATTCATAACCCCGTATTACCCAATTATTATAGAAATGGAAACTGGGACTTATTTTAATAGAAATAGTAGTTAAAGAGTTAACTTTTTTCTCACAATTATTTTGATAATGACAAAAGAAAAAATGTTAGAAACCATTCATCAATTACCTCAGGAGTTTGATTTAGAGGAACTAACTGAGCACTTAATTTTCATGGAAAAGGTAGAGAAGGGCTTAACGCAACTGGATAAAGAGGAAACTAAAAGTAATGAAGAGGTAAAAAAAGTTATCCAATCATGGTAAAAATAAAATGGGCAAATCTCGCTTTAGAAGATTTGAAAACCATTTATGAGTATGTTGCTCAAGACTCTCCAAAGTACGTTGATAGATTAATGGACAAAATTATTAGTAGAGTCGATGTTTTAAAAACCAACCCTCAAATTGGTAGAAAAGTACCGGAGTTTGGTGATACGTTAATCAGGGAGCTGATAGAAGGAAACTATAGACTTACCTACCGATTAGATAAGAAGGATGATATCGGTATCACGTCCACCATTCGTCAAGATTATTAAAGGAAGTGTAAACACTTTGATACAGAAAAGAGATGAAAATTTCCATTGTTGTAGCGCAAGACCAAGAAGGAGGGATTGGAAAGGGCAACCAGTTACCTTGGCATCTTCCCGCAGATTTAAAGCACTTTAAAGCCATTACCACAGGACATTATATGCTTATGGGCAGAAAAACGTTTGAGTCTATCGGGAAACCACTGCCCAACAGAATAAGCATTGTTCTGACTAGAAACCAATCATTAAAACTCCCTAAAGGGGTGCTTAAAGTTGCTAGCATCGAAGAAGGAATTGAATTGGCAAAAAAGGCAGGGGAAAAAGAATTGATGATCATTGGAGGGGGGCAACTTTATGCAAGCTCGTTAAAATGGGTAGATACAATTTACCTCACCAAGGTAGATACCAAAGCAGCAGCGGATACTTTCTTCCCAAAATTATCTCCCGAAAAATGGAAACAGGAAGAGGTAAAGAGTTACAAAGCGGATGAAAAGAACCAATTCAGTTATCAGTTCATTACCCTAAAAAAAATAAAGAACTAGCTCCACTCTACAAAGCAAGTTCTTTCTCTACATGCCTTACAGAAGGGTCTTCTTCATCGGGGGCAAGTAGAAAAACACCGGGAGGCAAATCTAACGGAGGATCTTCATCAGAGCTATCCCAACCACCATCGCCTCCCGAATCTTGATCATCCGAACCAAAATCATTTGAATGAAAATGCTGATTGAGCATATAAGCAATCAGAATGATGTATACCAACACTAAGAAAAAAAGATTGAGCATAGAGACCATAGTTTTAAAGTTGTAAATAAACAATATTCTCTAATGTACTAAGTACTCAGACAAAACTAAATTGTATTTAATATGAGATAAGTAAATGTTCAATTTTAAATTACGAATGACAAACTATTAAAATACTCATTCCGAGTCCTTTACCTCATAAATAAATGATACTTAATTTCGTTTAAGTACTTAACTATTTGGAAATGAGATACTTTTTTTCAAATCAAATCAAGATAAGTCCTCAGATTAACTTAACGGTATTTTACTGATTTTAGGTCAGATTAAAAATAAAAACACCCTTTACGTACCGTTTGTAATACAAAAGTTTAAAAAAAACTGGCAAAACCAATAGAAACCTGGGATAATGTTAAAATGATGTTACAAAAACTACTCTTATTTTCTAAAGAGATAAGTTTGCCTTTTTTTAATAAACTATAAAAAGAAGAGTTGGATTTTCCGTAAAAAATGAAATACCAGCCAATTTAAAACAGATAACTCTTCAACACCTAAAAAAATGAAGTACACGCTACTTTTAATTTGCGTTATTTTTTTGAAATTTCATTCATTCTCTCAAGAACTATTAGTAGTCGACAAAGATAATAATCCTATTGAAGGGGCTTTTGTTTATTCTTCTACCCTAGAATTTAAGGTTTTAACAAATCGGAGTGGCAAGGTTAGCTTGCAACAGTTAAATAAAACCGACTCGGTTTGTGTGAGGCACTTGCAGTTCAACAGTGTTTGCTTCTCTTATAGTCAAATTGAAAATCAGGAATATAAAGTACAGCTAAAAGAAAGCACAATCAGTTTACAAGAAATGGTGTTTTCTGCGCACCTTTGGGAGCAAGAGAAAGAGCATGTGGCACAACAAAGTGTAAAGATTTCCCCAAAAGATATTGTTTTTGATAACCCACAAACATCGGCAGATTTATTGGGAATGACTGGGCAAGTGTTTATCCAAAAAAGCCAAATGGGAGGAGGAAGCCCTATGATACGGGGCTTTGCAGCCAATAGAGTACTTTTGGTAATTGATGGCGTAAGAATGAACAATGCGATTTACCGCAGTGGAAACCTCCAAAATATTATCTCGATAGATGCCAATTCTTTGGGGAGTGCCGAAATAGTTTTTGGCCCTGGCTCTGTACTCTACGGAAGCGATGCTTTAGGAGGAGTAATGAATTTCCAAACACACAAAGCAGAACTGAGCTTAACCGATAAGGCAAGTGTTTCGGGGCAGTCAATGTTTCGTTACTCAAGTGCTAACCACGAAAAAACGGGGCACTTAGATATTAACTTAAGTGCAAAGAAATTGGCGGCTCTTACGAGTTTTACTTTTAGTGATTTTAGCGATTTAAGGGCAGGGGCAAACCGGCCTAACGATTACCCCGATTTTGGAAAGCGTTTAGAGTATGTAGAAAGAATAAATGGAGAAGACAGGGTAATAAAAAATGAGGATGAAAATATTCAGTATTTTTCTGCTTACTTGCAGTGGAATTTACTGCAAAAGTTCAGGTATCAGTTCAATGAAAATACAGAAGCGGTGTACAGTTTCCATCTTACCTCCTCTTCGAATGTGCCTCGCTACGATCGTTTAATTGAATATCGAAACGGCAACCTTCGCTCAGCAGAATGGTATTATGGCCCCCAAAGCTGGATGATGCACCATCTGCAAGTAAACTCTAAACCGATGAACCAATGGGCAGACCAATTAAGAATTACAGGCGCATGGCAGCAAGTAGAAGAAAGTAGGAACGATAGAGGTTTCGGAAGTGAAATGCTGCGAACAAGAACCGAAAATGTAGATATTTACACGCTCAATATAGAGGTAGAAAAATCTTACAGAGAAGGGAAACACCGCCTTTTTTATGGTGCTGAAATGACACATAATACAGTAAACTCTAAAGGAGAAACATTAAATATCATAACAGCCCAAAAAGGCGTAACTTCTTCGCGCTACCCAAGTGGTGGTAGCCACCTTACAACAACTTCGGCTTATCTGAGCTATCAGTGGTTTATTGCGCCCAAAGCTACTTTAAACGGTGGGCTTAGGTATAGTTTAATTTTCCTCAATAGTGATTTTACCGACAAACAGTTTTTTGAGTTTCCGTTCGATGAGGCAAAACTGAATACAGGGGCTTTAAATGGAAATTTGGGTTTAACCTATCGCCCTGCAACAAGAACGCAGCTAAATTTTAACCTATCTACGGGCTTTCGTTCGCCTAATGTAGATGACATTGGGAAAATATTTGACTCTGAACCCGGTTCTGTAGTAGTGCCTAACCCCGATTTAAAGCCTGAATATGCATGGAATGGCGAAGCGGGGATTTCACAAATTGTAGGGAAAAATATAAAACTAGAATTTACCACTTGGTACACCCTACTTACCGATGCACTCGTCCGAAGAAATTTCCAATTCAACGGGCAAAACGCCATCATATACGATGGCGTTTTGAGCCAAGTAGAGGCAATTACCAATACGGGCAAAGCAGTAACAGTGGGGAGCTCCACCAAAATAAAGGTTTTAATTACAGAACATTTAATCTTGCAATCGGTAATTACTTGGACCTACGGCAGAGATTTAGACGAAGATTTGCCATTACAACACGTCCCCCCCGTTTTTGGTGAAACCGAATTGGTGTGGAAAAAGAAACGCTGGCAAATACAAGGCAAAGTGGTTTATCAAGGATGGAAACGCTGGGAAGATTTAGCGCCTTCTGAGCAAGCAAAGGTTTTCATTTATACTCAAGAGGGAACGCCCGCTTGGCACACCCTCGACTTAAAAGCAAGCTACCGGCCATACAACAACATTACGCTGCAAGCAGGAGTTGAAAATATACTCGACCTACACTACCGCCCCTATACCTCGGGAATTAGCGCTCCGGGCAGAAATTTTATTTTTTCGGTGAAGGGCTATTTTTAGCGAAGTAAGCACTTTATTATAAGCCCCGATAATTGGTCGTATTTCTTGAAGCCGTCATTAACGGTATCGCTTACCAATAATCTCGATTTTTTGGCCCTCATTCAGTTGTTCAATGCAGACAATGAAGTTGTAACCCAAGGTACTTTGGTTTTTACGAGGCTAAAACGGAGCTTTTAGCAACAAAAAATCCCCTTTGAGTATGAA
>CAZFQW010000059.1:0-11375 GCA_964521225.1 uncultured Roseobacteraceae bacterium | reverse complement strand
GCAGTAATCGGCGTATTTTTACTTTGGTTAGGCTGGTTTGGTTTCAATGGAGGTTCTGTGCTTTCGGCTGATCCTGCCAGTGTTTCTTTGGTTTTAGTAACTACTTGTATGGCGGCGGCAGCAGGTGCTGTTGGTGGCGCAATTACAGGATTTATTGCCTTCAAAAGATTAGATCTAGGAATGGCTCTAAATGGTATTCTGGCTGGTCTTGTAGGTATTACCGCAGGGGCAGATCAAATGTCTTTTATAGAGGCTATTATTATCGGATTAATATGTGGCTCGTTAGTGGTTTTTTCAGCTATTTTACTAGATAAACTAAAATTAGACGATTGCGTAGGTGCTGTTTCGGTACATTTAACTTGTGGAATTTTCGGTACACTAGCAGTAGGTATTTTTGGAGCTATGGCAAGCTTTGACCAATTCATTATACAATTGGTAAGTGTTGGAGTTTGCGGAGCTGCCGCTTTTGGATCTGCTCTATTAATCTTCTTTATTATCGATAAAACCATGGGACTCAGAGTAACCGAAGAACATGAAAGAGCAGGATTGGATAGCCACGAACACGGAATCAGAGGATATACAATTGTATTTGACGACTAAACACTACTACTTCTCGTGGTGCAAAAATTTTACATCACGAGAAGTTAAATTTCTATTACTTACAACCAATAACAAGGTTCACAAGTAATAGGTTATGATTGATAATCCGCAAATACTGTGTTAAATACTACCTTTCAATAGAAGCCTCTTAAATTATGATTATATCTTTTTAACTGAGTCTTCTTAGTAAAATTTAAGTTTTGTAACCTTTTAAACGAGTTTAAGCATATGGCTAAATAAAATCAGTTATATAATTGATGGCTTGCCATAAACACCCGATAATAAGTCGATTTTTTCAACTTAGATTCGTACTCGGTGCTTAACTCATTCTTATAAGTACTCGAACAAAATTAACTTGTATTTAATATGGTATAATTATCTGGAAGTGATGTACTTTTCCCAAATTAAATAAAGACAAGTCCTTATTTTAATTATTCATAAAACATTATTTCATACTCTCTTCAAGAGAATACTGAAGTTTCTTATCTCATTATTTTAACTTAATAAATTTCAAAACTATGCAACAGAAATCTATTACTATATTTCTTTTGATGTTTCTATTGAGCACTTTCGCATTTGCACAAGAAGAAGTTTCCACCCCTCCTAGCCTTTCTTTTTCGGGTTCGGTTGATACTTATTATAAATACGATTTTTCGGGCCAATCTAATATTGGTACTAGCTTCGCCGAAGACCACAATTCCTTTTCTATTGGAATGTTGAACTTGGTGGCAGAACAAACTATTGGGAAAGTTTCTTTTGTTGGCGATTTATCTTTTGGCCCTCGTGGCGGTTCCGGCTCGCTTCCAGAGTCAGATATTCATATACAAAATCTCTATGTTGCTTATGCCGTTAGCGATAAAGTAACTATTACTGGCGGTTACATGGGTACTTTTGTAGGATATGAAATTATTTCGCCCGTGGGTAATTTCAACTATTCTACTTCTTATTTATTTACCAACGGTCCTTTCCAAAATGCAGGTGTAAAAGTAGATTTTAACATCTCTGAAAAGGTAGGCTTAATGGTAGGTGTATTTAACGATTGGAATGTGTATTCACAAAATGGAAACGATGTAACTTCGGTAGGTGCACAACTAAGAATTTCTCCAGTTGAGGGCTTAGATGCTTTCATCAACTTTGTTACAGGCGATGCGAATGGCACTGAGTTCGATTTAACGGCTACTTACCAACTGAACGATAAACTCATGTTTGGTTTAAATGCTGCTTCTTACGACAGCAAAAACGACGAAACGAAAGGGAAATTTTCGGGTGTGGCAGGTTATGCCAACTATGCATTTACCGATGCTTTTGCATTAGGTGCTCGCTTTGAGCAGTTTACAGATGATAACCTAGGAATTTTAGGTGCAGATAAAAGTTCGGTGAGTTCATTTACCTTCTCTGCCAATGTGGGTTCGGGACCGCTCAAACTAATTCCTGAAATTAGGTTTGACAGTGCCGAGCAAGATATATTCTTAGATGCTAACAGCGAGGCTACCAAATCGGCAACTCAGTTTTTAGTAGCCGCTGTATATGCATTCTAGTAAGTTAATCATACTTTTTTTACAGTAATTACTAGCAAGTCTGGAGCCTTTGTAAAAAATGACTCCAGACTACTTATTACCCATTTTGTATCTACTCGCATGAACTTTCCATTCAAGGCTTTATTTTTCATCACTTTTTTCTTTACTCAGCATTCTAATGCCCAAATTTTTGGTTCAAAAAACGAAAAAATTTCCTCTGAATTCGCCAACACACTTTCAACAGAAAAACCGTTGAGCGAAATAAAGGAAGTCATAAAATTCTATTTAGAAAACCTAGATGATTTTTCAACTAAAAAGAAAGATTTTACGACGAACGATTCAGAAGACGAGTGGAAGCTAAAATGCAAATTTAAAGTCTCTAAATCGGGGTTGATAGGGCAACAAACCAACGGGGCAGTACACTACCATCTTGTTTTGTTGGTTAGAGATAGTACCGTTTTTTACCGGTTTAGCAATTTCAGGTTTCAACCCTATTACCGCAACCGATATGGGCGGTTTGTACCACAAAACAATGTATATTACCCTTTAGAAACACATTGGGAGGGCGAATCGCTTCATACTTGGCAGCAACATCAGGCTGCCACACAAGAGCATATCCAACAAAATATTGCTGCCTTGCAGTCGGTTTTATTAGGGGAAAACATTGCCGAAAAATAGTGCCTTTTCTGGCGAATAAAAAGTTACCAAATTACCTATTTTTCAAAATCAAATCTCCCGCTACTAAGCCAGAATCAATCGCTTCAAGCATTAGCGGAAGGCGGCTATTATCGGTGCCCGCATACACAATATTAAGCTTGCTCCTCCGAAGATTTTTGTCTTTAAATAAATAGTTGGGAATGGGAATAGGCATTGCATGGCCCATTACTTTTATAAATACTTTTTTTATGCTTTTTTGAAATTCTTCTGGTTCAATTAAAAAGTAGTTAGCAATATTCTCTAGGGTTTGTTGGGTAATCTGTTGGGTGGTTTCTTTAATTTTTGCCAACTGTTTTCTTTCCCAATTGGGCAGGCAATAGTATGCCGTTAATACCCGATGATTTTTATTGGCATACTGAGCGTCGGAGTCGATAAAACCCAAAAAATTTCTTTCCATAGAAAGCATTTCATTTTGCCAATACCCTTTTTCTAAGAGGTCTTCTTCTAGCACAAAACTAACCACCATCCACGGCGCATAAACATTGTTTTCAAAAAGGGGGTAATCTTGTGGGTACACAAACTTTAATGTGTGTTTCTGCCCTGCATAAATTACGTTATCAACCTCATATTCAATTACTTGTTTTCGGTTTACATCAATCACCTCTACTTTAACGGTATTTTTTTGAGGTGTAATTTTCCTTACCAAATGCCTTAATTGTATGGCTTCGGCATCGAGTTGTTTTTCAATTTTTCGGGCGAAATAAGCATTCCCTTCCGGAGGCGAAAAAGTTTCGATTCCTCCACCTCGGTAAGGTCTCCCAACATAATAGAAAATTCCTGCCAACGCTGAAACTTCTTGGCTGTTTGCCCCAAAATCGTCAATCATTTGGTAGTTTATGCCACGGGCAAAACGGGCACTTAGGGGCAATTCTGTATTTAAAAAATTCCAAAATGTTTCTTTATCTAATTCCTGAATTTCAGGACTAATTAATCGGGTAGGAAGTTTTAATTTACCTGAATACCGCTCGGTTAACTCCATAAATCGCTCATATTCAGTTCCTTCAGAAGGAATTACATCTTCCCAATATCCCGATTGGTAGAGTGCTTGGGTTTCATATTCGTAGTCAATAATATATTGTTGCTCCGTAAATTTCCATAAGTCGCTATGGGCATCGTACTGAATTGTTCCTAAGCTTTCGAGCATTTGGAGTGCCTCTTGCCCAAAATAACCGGGGTAATCTAAATCGTAATGCGCTCCTTGCGGAAACAATGTGTTTTGGTAGCTTTCGCAAGCGGCACTACCGCCAATTCTATCAGATAACTCACAAATCACATAATCGTGGTTTTTGAGTTGCCAAGCCGCACTTAGCCCTGCCATTCCTGCGCCTACAATCAGGGTTTGTTTCCTTATTTTCTTAGTGATGGGAAAATCCTTCATCCCAAAAACTAAATGGCCTACTTCCATATCAGAATGAAGCTGAATATCGAACGGTGCCTCTTCCCAACTGCTGTAATCTTTAGGTTGGCAAGCCGCCACAATACCTAAAAGGCTTGCACTCGATAATCTGACAAATTTTCTCCGATTCATAGGTTGTTCAAAAGGGTTTCTCAAATTTAGTGGTGCTGCCTTCCCTTTCCAATTTGGATGCTAAAACTAGGTGGTTTATTTTACCGAAATTATTCGTTCAATTTTAATAGTAAGCAGATGTTTATAGAGAATGCAAAAAAAGGAAGTAACGGCTTTTGGCTTTACGTAGCAGGTATTTTTTTAGTAATTGTCGGTTACTTTTTAGGAAGTATCCCCATAATTGCCATCATGGCGGTTGCCGCCCAAGCAACAGGAGCCAGCCAAAAAGATATAGAAACGCTTAATTTCGATGCTTTAGGAATTGACCTCAACACCGCCCTTTTTCTTAATTTAATCCCTTTTGCAGTGGGTGTATTGGCACTTTGGTTGGTAATAGCGCGCATTCACGACAGGAGTTTTAAATCGCTAATTACCTCTCGCCCAAAAATTAACTATGGTAAAATAATATTTGCAGCCTCATTATGGTTTGCCCTTAACTTGGGCTTTGAACTCAGCATGTATTTCATCAATCCTGAGCTATATACACCGCAATTCGATTTCACTAAATTTATTATCCTAATAGCTATCTGCTTACTTGTACTGCCTATCCAAACCAGTTTTGAAGAGTTGCTACTGCGTGGATATTTAATGCAGGGAATAGGAATGCGTTTTGGTTACAGAATTATTCCCCTTATTGTTACCTCGCTAGTATTTGGGTTACTACACAGCATGAACCCCGAAGTCCAAAAGTTTGGCTTTGGAATTATGATGGTCTATTACATTGGTTTTGGCGTAGTTACCGCCGTTTTTACATTAATGGATGAAAGCACCGAAATTGCCTTAGGGTTGCATTGGGCAAATAATTTTTTCGGGGCAGTATTTGTTACTTTTGAAGGGTCTGCGCTAAGTACTTATGCTATCTTTAAAATTGAAGAAATTAACCCAGAAATGATGCTTCTGGGTTGGTTTCCTATGATTACCCTTTTCGGTATAGTAATGGCAAAAAAATACGAATGGAATTTTTGGAAAGCACATCTGCTTGGCAAGGGTGCTGAAAATGTTTGACGATGTGATGGTGCAATGGTTTAAGATTTTTATAAATCGTTATTTGTACTCAAAACGAAATGATGCATGATTTTTTGTTCTTACAAAGCATTAAAAACCAAGGAAATCAAATCGTATAAATCTTTAAATCGTATAAATTTTGGTATAAATTAAAATTTGCATTGTACATTTGTTTTATATGAAACAAGCACTCAACCAAATCGTCGCTTTTTTACTGATGTATGCGGTTATGCTCCAATTTTTTGGGCAACTCAGTACGGTGCTTCACTATGAACTAAACAAACAAGAACTTACCGATTTATACTGTATCAACAAAAATGCCCCTGAGCTTTCGTGCTATGCCCGTTGCTATCTCAAAACTCAGTTAGCAGAACACGACACGGCGCACGATGCCAATCTTCCTGTTGAAGTTCAACTTAAATTTCCTCCTCTTTTCATTGTAACAATCCAATCGTTCTCTACCCATTTCGTTGTAGAGAACACTTCAATAAAACACCTGTTTTCATACATACAGCTTAGCGAGCAGTTAAGAGGTAGCAAGTATTTCCACCCGCCAACAGCTTAAAGAGATATTTCCTCTTTTTCTGTGTTATAAATGTCAGACTTATTCTAAATCCAGTTTATGAAATCAGCGATAAACCGGGGAATTGTCGGCGTGGTCTTGCTAGGGATGTATGCGTGTGCTTCGAGTGATTCGATTGAGCCGGAACAACCTTTTGCTCCCGTGCCTTATCCCCTAAAAACACCTTATTATTTTGGGAATAACTTTCAGATTCCCGAAGAAAACCCTACGACCGTGGAAGGGGTGGCACTCGGACGAATGCTTTTTTACGAAAAAAGGCTCTCGGGTAACAACACGCAATCGTGTGCTAGTTGCCACCAACAAGCCAAAGCATTTACCGATAACAAACAATTTAGCAAAGGTATTGAGGGGGCTTTGGGCGTAAAAAACGCCATGTCGCTTAGTAACCTGCTTTGGACGAAACGCTTTTTTTGGGATGGTAGAAGCAGTTCTTTGGAAGAGCAAGCCCTCATTCCAATCCAAGACCCGCTTGAAATGCACGAAACGCTCGAAAATGCAGTTGCAAAGCTACAAGCCGATGCAGACTACCCTAATAAATTTAGGTTGGCATTCGGTAGCGACTCTGTTACTGCCGAAAATATTGGAAAAGCCCTTGCGCAATTTCAAAGAACCTTAATTTCGGATAATTCGCGCTACGATCAATACTTGCGAGGCGAGTACCAACCTACCGAACAAGAACAGCTAGGGCTTTCGATGTTTCAAACGCATCCTATCCCTGAAATTGGCCTGCGAGGGGGAAATTGCGGCGATTGCCACGTAGGAGCAATGTTAAGTGGCGAGCTAACTGCATTTCAAGGGTTCCATAATAATGGTTTAGATACCGATGAAACCTTGAAATCGGGACTGCAAAATGTAACAGGGAATCCGTTCGACAAAGGAAAATTCAAAGCCCCCACGTTGCGAAACATTGCCTTAACAGCTCCTTACATGCACGATGGCCGTTTCAATACACTAGAAGAGGTGTTGGAACACTACAACGAACACGTCCAACGCAGCCAAACGCTAGATCCGCTAATTATTGAAGCTAGTAACGAAATAGTAATTAATGGAGCATCCATTCAACTGCATTTAACCCACACAGAAAAAGAGGCGATTATCGCTTTTTTAAATATGCTTACCGACTCTTCATTCATCCAAAATGAAGCCTTTTCAAATCCATTTAAATAGATGTAAAATGAAAACTTTAAAATACTCTTATTTATTAATTTTCTTGTTGTTTTTCATTTCATGTGAAACCAATTCTGACGAAGTGCAACCTACGGCAACATTAGAAATCAACATTTCGCACTTGGTAAACGGAGAGCCGGTAGTATTCAATACAAAAAGGTATTTCAATGCGGTAGGAAACGAATACAATATCCTTGAGTTTAAATATTTTCTGAGCAATGTAAAATTGAGAAATAGAACTACAGGGGCATTGTATTTAGTACCCGAAAGCTACTATTTGGTAGAACCCACAGAAAACGAGCATATCGTGAAAATATCTATTCCGGGCATTCCAAAAGAAACATTCAACGAATTAGAATTTGCCCTAGGAGTCGATAATTCTAAAAACTATTCCATTGATAACATTGGAGCGTTAGACCCTTCGAGCAATATGGCTTGGGACTGGAATACGGGCTATAAATTCCTTTTATTGGAAGGAAAGTTTTTCCCCGCAAACAGTAGCGAAACCCGTGGATTAATTTACCACATTGGTAGCGATGCTAACTACCGCATTCTGAAATTCCCTTTTGCTGCCGAAAATCAGAACAGCATTGTATTTAATGCAAATGCTATGATTAAAGCAAACTTTGAAGTGGAAATTTCTGAAATTTTCCGAACCCCTACTGAAGTAGATTTTGAAACACATAATGTAGTGATGTTTGAGGCTTTTTCAAGAAATATTGCCGATAACTACGCTAACAATATGTTCAAATTTTTAAATGCAGTAGTGGAATAATTATTAAATATTTTCAACTTAAAATCTAAAATATTATGTTATTCAAAAAATATAAAATCAATTTTATAGCATTATTTTCTGTTGTTCTTGTAACTGCTTGTGGCGATAACGACGAAATGGCGTCAGTCCCTAACGGAGAAATGATGTTGATGTTTGAAAGCAAATTTGGCAACCAAGCACTTACCTTTGGCGAAACCTATACCACCTCGGAGGGAGAACAAATAAAATTCTCACAATTCCGATATATCCTTAGCAATATCACGCTTACAAATACAGATGGTAGCAAGTTTTTAGTACCCGATTCCTACTATTTTATGGGGCAGGCTGCCGATAATACCAAGCGAGAAATGTTGCAACTAAAAGATATTCCCGGAGGAACTTATACGGCGGTTTCTTTCTCGGTAGGGGTAGATGCCGCCACAAATACCAATACCGATACCTTTGAAAAAGGAGAGCTAAAAGCAGGGGTTGGCATGGACTGGAGCTGGAACTCTGGCTACAAGTTTATTAATTGGGAAGGAAGCTATTTTAACGAAGGCGTAGGGAGCAATGTGCCCTTTAAGTTACATGTAGGCACCGACAACAACTTTAAAACTATTTCTCAGACTTTTCCTTCGCCCGTTGCAGTTTCTGGCGAAGGCAATAACACGGTACACTTTGAAGTAATGGCAGATAAAGTGTTTCAGGGCATTAGTTTCAACGAAATAGGACTCAATTTCGCTGGCGGCACTTTCACCGGAATTATGGCAGGACCTGCCGATAAAGCAGAAAAAGTTGCCAATAATTATGCAGAAATGTTTATGCTCCACCACATAGAAAGAAACTAATTTAATTATTGCTTAAGGCGTATTTTAAAATTACAATTTTACGAAATTTTGAAATATGCCTTAAGTATAATAAAAGCTCATTTTTCCCTTAAAATGAAAAAATTATTTTTATGCATTGCCATTTTATTTAGTGGTATTTCTTGTACCAAAAAACAAAATATTCAAGAAATTAAAGCCCCTTATTTTGTTAAAGAAATTCCTTCGCCGGATAGAAATACGCTCTCAAACGAAGGGGTTGAATTGGGCAGAATGCTTTTTTACGATACTGCACTTTCGGCAAATGGGAAAATCGCCTGTGCAACCTGCCACCAGCAAAGCAGAGCTTTTACCGACGGTATTGCCTTAACAAAAGCAGGTGTTTCGGGGAATGCCCTGCTGCGTCATGCACCTTCTTTAGTGAACCTTGCTTGGCAAAAAAATGGGCTTTTTTGGGAAGGAGGAGCAAAAGACTTAGAGTCTTTAGTCTTCGGACCGCTTACTCACCCCGACGAAATGGCAATGGACCTAACGCAAGCCGTGGAAATCATAAAAAATAGGTTCGATTACAATGAGCGTTTTCATAAAACTTTTGGCATAGACACCGTACATGTTGCATTTATTGCGAGGGCATTGGCGCAATTCCAAAGAACGCTCATTTCGGATAATTCAAAATACGACCAATTTGCAAGAAAAGAAATTCAACTAAATAAGCGTGAATTAAAAGGAATGAGAATATTCCAAAGGAAATGCGAAAGCTGCCATCAAGGTGATTTATTTACCGATAACGATTTTCATAATAATGGCTTAAATAATGATTTCCCTGATGATTATGAGGGTATTTTCCAAGGGCGTTTCCGCATTACGCTAGACTCTTCCGACATGGGGAAATTTAAAACGCCTTCACTAAGAAATATCATGCGTACAGCACCCTATATGCACGATGGAAGATTCAAAAGCATGGAAGAAGTGTTAGCGCATTACAGCGAAAATATGAAATATTCTTCTACACTCGATTCAATTTTTTTTCTTAAAAACGAACAAATTGGTATTCAATTAAATGAAGAAGAAAAAAAATCAATTATTGCTTTTATGCACACACTTACCGATTCTTCATTTTTAATTAATCCTAATTATTCAAATCCTTTTCAATGAAAAAAATAACACTGAGTATATTTTTAGTAATCGCATTTTCGAGCATTTCGTTAGGCTGCGATGTATGCAATATTTATGAATATACCAACTTAAATAATAGAAGTTTTATCGGCTTTTTTTATCGATATCGGACTTTCAATGGATATGCACACTTAGGGAATGAACATCAGTTTCAGTTTCCTACAAACGGAAGAACAAGCCACGAGCCAGAAGAAAATGGCTTATATGCCGATAAAACCCAACAAGACTACGAAACTTATACTACTTGGGAATTGCGAGGAAATATTACCTTAAAAGAAAAAATTAATTTTCAATTTATTTTGCCTTACGAACAAAATACAGTGTACTACAAAAAAATAATAGCACTACCTAAACCCGAAACAGATACCACCATTGCTTTAGAAGGTTGGGGCGATTTAATGCTTGCCGCCGATTATATTTTTCAAAAAAGTAATGGAAAAATAAAACATATTTTTAGACCGGGATTTGCCATTAATTTCCCAACGGGCGATTACAAAAAAGCATCGGAAGAAGGGAAACTTTACGACCCTATCATTCAGCCCGGAACCGGTTCGTGGGCTTGGATTATCCGTGCAAACTATCAAGTCATATACAGAAATACGGGTTTGATGGCTTCTCTCAACTACCAAATAGCAGGTAAGGGTAAACACAATTACGATTTTGCAAATAGTTTTAATTTTAATGCAGATGTTTTCCATCAGCTTTTTCTTGGAAATCTCGCTATTGTTCCAAGAATGGGCACTTATATGGAAAATGCATCGCACGATTTCTTTCAAAACGAAAAAGTAGCACTATCCGGAGGGAATTCGTGGTTTGGGAATATTGCCACCGATTTTAATTTTAAAAAGTGGACTTGTCAAATTGCGTATCAAATTCCTTTTTCAGAGTCTTTAAACGGAAATCAGCTAGGGAACGCAGGCAGGTTTAATTTCGGAATAATAAAGGGGTTTTAATAAAAAAGCTCGCAGAAAATATTTTCTGCGAGCTTCATAAAAACTTTAGTACAATTCATTTTTTAGCCTTTAATTTTACCATTTAAAAAAGATTTTACTTCAGGAATTTTTAAATAGTTGGCAATAATTTTTTTATTCTTGTCGAGTACGTAAACTGTTGGGGTACTCATAATATGGTAATCTTGTATTAAGTTACCGGTGTTTTCTCCCGAAATAGCATTCACCCAATCGAGCGACTTTTCTTCGATATACCCTTTCCAACGGCTTTCGTCCGAACCAATATTAACCGCAATTACCGATATTCCACTTTCTTTTAATTCGTCGTAGGCAGATTTTAAAATAGGTGTTTGTGTTTTACAGTGGCTACAATCGGGGTCGTAGAAATAAACTACAATGTACTCACTATCAATATTTTGGAGGCTAATTTCTTCCCCTTCGGTATTTTTTCCCTGAATTATTGGCGCTACGTCGCCTATTTTATTTTTGGGGGGATTGGTAGTTACTTTCGCATT
>CAZFQW010000058.1:0-11437 GCA_964521225.1 uncultured Roseobacteraceae bacterium | reverse complement strand
TAATCATTCAAAAAATTTGTAATCTCCCTTATACACTAAATTCTATACAGGCTCGGTCTGTTCTTGATCCGGTTACTTTTAGTAAACCAAAGTTGTGTTTCCCAACCAATGTTTCTTCTAATTTATACGTGTTCAATGCTTCTTTATTAGGATATGCACCCGCTGTTAACGAAGAACAAGTTAAATCGTAAAGCGGGTAAACGCCATCACTTTCTTGCATTTTGCTTAAGGCAGTATGGTGCCTATCGCCATCGAGGAAAACCACCCCTTCTATTTTGGCTTCTCTAATTTTTTGTAATAAGTAATGGCGTTCGTTGGCAAAGGTTGCGTAGTTTTCGTGCATGGCTTCGGTACTTACTACTTGCCCACCAATTGCTATAAATTTAAAAGGTGCAGAACTTGCCGAAAGTGCATTGATTAGCCAATCTATTTGTTCTTTACCAAGCATCTGTTTTTCGGCAGCTTGGTTGCGGTTTGCCGTTCTAAAATATCGATTATCTAACAAGAAAAACTGTAAATCGGCCCATTGGAAGGTACCAGAAATACCTCCTTTACCAGTCATGTCGTAGTTAGGATTTCCCCAAAACAACTTAAAAACTTCCGTAGCTGTTTCTTTTAGCCAAAAGCTTCCATCGGCATCGTTGGGACCAAAATCGTGATCATCCCAAATGGCATAGTGGTGGGTAGAGCCTAGTAACGGTTGTAGTTCTTTGAGCGAGCGTGTGTGTGTGTATCTGTGTAGAAATCCTGTTTTCGTATTCCAATCGACTTCCCTTAAATAGGTATTATCGCCCAACCAAAGCATAAATTCTGGTTGTTTTTTGTGGATTGATTCAAAAATTTCAAATTCGCTTCCATACGCCTTTCCCGGTCTGTCGAATGTCGGTTCATTTACGTAATTACAGCTCCCAATAGCAAAGGTAATTTCAGGAGGGTCGGTGCGCCATTGCCAAAGCTTTTGCGACTGAAAAGAAAGGGGGTAATCTCGACTGATTTTTTTACCATTTATAAAAACCTCATAATCGTATTTTTTGCTGGGCATTACCTTATCGGCAATTAGCTGCGCAACAAATGCAGTTGACTTTTCAGTTTGTATTGCGTCGGTTTTGAATCGTACTTTGCTATTTTCTTTTTCAAAATACTCGAAATGCACGTTGGCGGCTTCTTTAGTTTGAACCCACAGAAGCACTTCGCGCATGGTAGAGTAGCCAACCATAGGGCCAGATTGTATTAGGCCTTGTGCTTGTATCATTGGGGATACAAATACTATTGGTATTAGAAAAAAAAAGCGTTTAAGCTGTTTCATAATTGAGTTGAGGGAAAGTGTGTGAAAACTTTGTTTATTGGCTTAAAGTTAAAAGGGAAAATATTACGATAAGATGAAAAAAACATTGATACTTGGGGCTTCTACAAATACAAGCAGGTATGCTTACATAGCTGCGAACGATTTAACCAAACACAAGCACGAGATTGTGCCCGTAGGAATAAAAAAGGGGAGGGTAGCAGGTGTGGAAATCATCAACCATAAAGAAATTATTGAGGGGATTGATACCATTACGCTATATATAGGGCCTAGCAGGCAAGCCGAGTGGTACAGTTATATTATAGATACTAAGCCTAAAAGGCTTATTTTTAACCCCGGTACTGAAAACAGTGAATTAGCCGATTTGGCAACGAAGAACGGGATTGCGGTAGAGCAAGCATGCACCTTGGTAATGCTTGCAATAGGTGCGTATTAACCAAACAAGAAGGGCTAACACTTCTGCGTTAGCCCTTCTTGTTTTTAACTGTCGCCATCTTCTATAAGAGTCATATTAATGGGAAGGTTAATTATTTCTTTGAAGTCTTCCCCGGACTCTTGCATGTCTTCGTCATCTTCTTCATAGAACCAGTTTACCTCTATTTCTTTCCCTTTTCCTTTTATGTCTTCGAGTCGCCTGAACACTTCTACTAAGCATTTAGAAGAGCTAGTATTAAAATATTCAAGCTTTACATCTACATTGGTTTTATTGTTGGCTTCTTTTGTATAAGCATCGAGCCAGTCAAACATAGGCTTATAAAATTCAATAGAATTTTCGGGGATAGACCTGCCTGAAATTATAAATTTTCCGGTTTGGGCGTTCAAGTTAATTTCTGGCGTTTTTGGGGTTTCTTCTAAGTAGAAATTTTCCATATTCATATAATATTCTTAAACCGATATTTTAACTTTTAGGCTAAAAAAAGAACAGTCAGTTTCGTTATTTTCAAAATCGTACTCAAGCGGGTTACCAGATTTTCTTGCAATATCAATAAACCCTAGGCCAGCACCACCTTTATCAGAGAATTTTCCATTATTTAAAATCTCTCTGTATCTATTTTTTAACTCTGCACTGTCTAAACTATTTACCCATTCAATTTTAGCTTTTAGCACTTCTATATCGGAAAGTAAAACATAATTTCCTGAAATGATGTAATAGCCGTGTTTATTTTTCCCTAAAATAAATAGAATGGAATCGGTAAAGTTTGGGGCTTTGTGCTGAGAAGCATCTAGATGATGAAAAATATTTTGCAGTATTTCTACTACAATTACATGGATTTTTCTTCGGAAAGTTTTAGGTTTTTCAAAGGTACTTATTTTCCTTTCAACCAATGTGAGAATATCATCAAAAAGTGCATGGGAAACCGAGCCTTTATAGGCGAATATTACTTCGTCAGATTCTAGTACGCTATGATAACCTTGTGTATTCAAAACGGTTAGCAGTGTTGTGGTAGATATTAATACATTAGAATTTTATAACGAACGCTTAATTGATGTTTAACGCCATATGCACAATTTAAAGGCTGATTCGTTAGCGAAAAGTTTGTCTAATTTATTGGTAATGTTAATAAAAGTCAATAGCAATAAGGACTTTACCTAAAAATATGCTGCTATGGCAATTAAAACTAAACACTAGCAACCTCTTAATAGAACTAAAAGACAAAAATTAAATGAATAAGGCAAATTTAATTGATTATTAAAGAGTATCAGGATTGAAATTTGCCCGATTTTGAATCAAAACGCTTGAAATAGCCGAGAGTAAGCCCATCGATTCAAAATAGAATAAATAATGACTTATGCTGTTTTTTACACCACTTGGCGTTGGTGGGCATTTATTCCTTCATCAAACATGATAGTGACTATTAGTTAGCAAGAAGGAAAGTGTAATCTGTTTCAAACCTTATTTGCTTTTTCTTGTAAAGAGCACCTAATGCCTTTTTAAATTGTTTTTTACTCATCCTGAAGATTTCACTAATTTCTTCTGGCGAGGTTTTATCGTTATAAGGCATCTTGCCATCATTTTGTTTCATATAAAATAAGATAGCTTCTGTGTCTGAATCTATATGTCCTAAGTATCCTGCTTTTCGGGCAAGTAAGTCTAATTTACCATCTTCTCTTACTGTTTGGGGGTAAACCGTGATGCTTTGTCCAACTTTTAGGGTTTGAAATATTTGGTTGTGGTATAACATTCCCGAGTACTTATTATCTACAATACAAGAGAATCCAATCGGAGATTTATCGTAAACAATTGCCCCAATGGGTTCATTTAAGGGTAAATCTTCATCGGCTTCAGTTAAAAAAAAATCAATTTGGGCAGAGCCAAATAAACGGTCTGTTTGCGGATCTACACAAATTTTAACGACATGTACTTCTCCTACATTCATGGGTTTTCGCTGCTCGCTTCGGGGAACGATTAAGTCTTTTAAAAGCCCCCAATTCATAAAGGTGCCACCCGTGCCATTTTGGATAACCTCTAGTGCTGCAAAGTCGCCTTCAAAGGCAAGTGGCATTTCTTGTGAGGCAATTAATCTATCTTCGGAGTCTCTGTAAATGAAAACCTCTACCTCATCATCAATCTTAGGTTCTCCGACTTGGCTATTCCAAGGGAGTAACACTTCAAGCTCACCGTCTTTTGCTTTTAAGTAGTAACCTTGTTTTTCTTCTCTTGCTATAATTAGCGTATTTATTTTACCGGTTTTCAATATAGTACAAGCGTTTGTTTAAAGTTAAGTGATTTTACTATTTAATGCTGATTTTATAAGGCAAACGAGCTTGAATACCTTGTAACGCTCTCAATTCTTTTATTTGCTTTGCAGCGGGGTAAAGCGGGCCAAGTTCTTCTTTCAATCGGCTCTCTTTTATTTTTACTAAACTTTCATTAAAAAAGTTTTCTAAGAAGTTCTGTTTTTGAGGGTAGTATTTTACAGAGTAATCGCCTTGTACACCACCTAGTTCTGCAGCCAATTCGATGGCATCTGTTAAACCTCCAAGTAAATCAACTAAGCCAAGTTCTTTTGCTGCTGCACCAGTCCATACTCTTCCTCCTGCAATCTTTTTCAATTCTTCAATTGGCATTTCTCTGCCTTCGGCTGCTTTAGATGTAAATCGCTCATAACCCTCGTTTACACCTTTTTGCAATCTCTGCGATTCAAATTCTGAAAACTCATTGAAAGGGCTACCTAAGTTAGAAAGTTCTCCTGTGCTCACCTCGTCGAAGGTAATGCCTATTTTATCGGCCAAGAACTCATCTAGTTGAAAGTAAACACTAAAAATCCCGATAGAGCCTGTTAAAGTATTGGGTAATGCCATAATGGTATCGCAACCCATAGCAATATAATATCCACCCGAAGCGGCTAGGTTAGACATAGAGGCAATAATAGGTTTCACCCCTTTGGTGAGTTGTACCTCTCTCCAAATTACATCTGAAGCGAGGGCACTTCCGCCCGGCGAGTTTATTCTTAGTACAATGGCTTTTACTTTGTCATCGTTGCGTGCCTTTCTAATTTGGCGGATAAGTTTTTCTGAACCAATTACATCATTCCCTCCTTTGCCCGACATAATAGTGCCCTCTGCTAT
The DNA here is from genome assembly GCA_964521225.1 of uncultured Roseobacteraceae bacterium. Classification (GTDB taxonomy): domain Bacteria; phylum Bacteroidota; class Bacteroidia; order Cytophagales; family Flammeovirgaceae; genus CAYUJH01. The sequence continues at coordinate 6,564 of CAZFQW010000058.1, read as the reverse complement.
AATTACGGCAATTTTGTTAGCCGAGTAAGCACTTTTGCCCTGTTTCGCTTTATTATACTTGGTATAGGATACGAAGGGGATTTTGTCTTCTTTTTCTAAACCTAGCTTTGTTCTTAAAAGATTGGTGGCAGAATCTTCGTAAGCAACCTCTGTAATTAGCCCGTATTCAAAAGCTTTTTCTATGTTTTCTACATACATGCTATCAGAAATTATTTCAAGTTCGGCCTTGGTAGTACCCAAAGAGCTGGCAACATCTTCTAAATAAATATCATAAAGTCCATTTAGATATATCTCTGTTTGTTTTCTGTCATCTTCGCTCATGCTCGTATTCATATAAGGTTCTACGGCACTTTTAAAATCGCCTACTTTAAAAATTTGGGCTTTTACTCCTAATTTATCAAACATGCCTTTGTAATACATTTTTTCGGCAGTAAGACCATTAAATTCTAGTAAACCTGCCTCGTTCATCACAATTCTATCGGCAACAGAAGCCAAATAATAAGCACCTTCTGACATATATTCACCATAGGCATAAATAAATTTGCCAGATTCTTTAAAGTCGAGCAGGGCATTTCTTACTTCTCTGAGGATACCGAAACCGGCAGAAACTCCAGATAATTCAAGGTAAATTCCTTCGATTCTACTATCTTCTTTTGCACTTGCCAGTGTTTGTTTAATGTCTTTGAGGCCAAAAGTGCTTGCATCGCTACTCATGGGGAGGTCTAATTCTGAAAAGGGGTCTTCGGTAGGAATTTCTTTAATGGGCTGCGAGAAATTCAGTTTTAATACTGATCCTTCGCTGAGTTCCGTAGGTTTCTGGCTGCTAACTGCGCTAACAACAACTATAATACCTACAAAAAATAGGAAGATAACAATAAAAATTGCTAGAATATTGGCGACAAGGTTTCGTAAAAATTTCATAGTACGTTTAAGATTTCAGTTATTTTCAAATATAAACTTAAAATAGTGTTTTAAAATAGTAAAATGATACTGAAAGGTAAATCGTATTTTGGAGGGGACGTTTTACAGAGGAGAGATACATAAGTTAATAATCTTTTCTGAGATAACCATTTACTTCCATAATTACTTATATTGTATAGCTAAGCCTATGTATGTTTTCCGATTCTTTCTTTTGATAAATCAGCTAAAGCTATGCGATTACTTCTTAAATTATTTCTACTATTATTAATTGTGAACCCTGTATGTGCCCAGTTTAATTTAATTGGCGATGCCGATTATATGCTAGGAGATTGTATTAAGCTTACTCCCGACGAACCCTATGCAAGCGGAATGGCATACCATGAGCGCAAGTTAAATCTGAATCAATATTTTGAAATAGAATTTGATATTTATTTTGGAGATAAAGACGAATTGGGAGCAGATGGAATTGCTTTTGTAATCCACAACGACCCACGTGGTTACGAAGCTTTTGGTTTTTGGGGAGAAGGCTTAGGCTATGGGCGAATTTACCCTTCCATTGCAGTAGAATTTGATACATACCAAAATATGTACAGAAACGACCCTGCTTGTGATCATGTAGCATATTTAGAAAATGGACTGGTGTACCAAAACGATTATTGGAACAATGATGATGCTGAATATAATTTGGAAGATGATAAGCTGCATAACTTTCGGTTCCGATGGGATCCCACAGAAAAAATGTTGATGGTTTACCTTGATAATAACATTGTATTTCAAGGACAGCGCGATTTGATAAAGGAAATTTTTGCTGGAGAAAAAGAGGTTATTTGGGGTTTTACCGCTTCTACAGGTAGAAAGCACAACCTCCAATATTTTTGCTTGCGCAAGTGGACTTTCAACGGGCCTAAAGTGCTTGAAAACCCCAATCAGGCGCAATGGGCTTTTAACAAACTCATTCCGATTATTCCCGAAAGAATGGAGTACGTTTTAAAGGAAACATCAAAATCTAAAGAAGAAAAAATAATAGTGCGTACAAAAGATTTACCCGAAAGCAGCCCTCAAAGTAAAGCAGATAATGATTTTTGAGATAGCAGAAGGAGGAAAGTTGAAATACTCACCTCAATATTTTAATCCAACCTTTAAATATTTCCTCATTTAATTTTAATTGGTAGAAGTAAATTCCCTCAGGGATATCCTTTCCATCCCAGCTTTTATTTGGATCAGCAGATTCAAAAACCGATTGCCCCCATCTGTTTACTACTTTTACTTTAAAATCGGTATTTGGAGGCACATTAATAATTTCCCAGGAGTCGTTGTGGCGATCATTGTTGGGTGTAAATACATTGGGAATCACAAGCTCGGTACTGAATGTGAAACAGAGAAGGTTCGCATCGCTTTCCGAAGGAGCATTATCCTGCACTGCTTTTATAAAGTAGCATACTTTGGCAGCGAAAGGGATAGGAGTTACTGTGTACTCGGTTTGGTTTGGATTCACTTGTTCTATCAAAACGGCTTCATCGCCGGCTATCTGGAAAATCTGATAACCTAAGAGGTGTTCTTCCCATCCTTGGTATGGCGACCAATTTAAATCGATGCTATTATTTTCACGAAATGCTTCGCCCTGTAAGTAAATACTTTTGTGAATGGATGAAAATACAACATCATTACAGGTATTTAAAACAGTTAACCGATAGAAAAACGATTGTGAATCGGTATCAACAGTATTGTCTGTAAATTGAGTGGTGTTTGCGTTTAATTGGGCAACATCGGTCCACGAAATGCCGTCGTTACTTCTTTGCAGTTGGGTAGGTTGTGAAAGAGGGGCCGTTTCTATAAGTATTCCATTGTTTTCTACGGAAATACGCTTAATAATTAGGTTGATTTTTTCTGAATTGATATTGAAAAATAGGGAATCGCTTATGCAGCCTTTTTCCGATTGGGCAACCACTTTCAGCGATTTCTCCGTAGCGTTTTCCCAGTTAATGGTAACTGTTTTAGCATTTGCTCCACTCACCACAGTACCTCCGGTAACCATCCAAGAAACTAAACTTGAAGAGTCTTTTTCAATGGAATAAGACTGGTTCAACAAATTGGTTGCGCATAAATTAATTTCGGTTTGCGCACTAGAAATAGAAGGGGTTTTATTAACAACAATTTCAACCGTATCGGAAGAGGCAATACAGCCATTTTCAGCAGTTTCAACAACCCAAAAAGTTCCAAGGTTCTGTTGCCAGTTAATGCTAACAGAGGTAGTATTTTGCCCACTCAATATTTCGCCTTCTGCAACTTGCCATCTGTAAGAAGAAGTAACTGCTGGGTTTGCTATTTGGTAGGTTTGCACGGACTCCGTTTCGCAAATTTCTGCGGAGAAGTTGGCAATGAGCGGTTTAGGCGGGTTGCGTAAAAGTACATTCAACGATTGGGGTGCATAATTACATCTGAGAGGGGAAACAGGAGTAGCTTCCACTTTTTTACTTACCTCGTTATTCTCCCAACTAATTGAAATAGAAGAATCGTTTTCGGAAAGAATATTTCCACCCGTTACTTCCCATCGGATGGTAAGTTTATTTTCGTTTTGAATCGTGTAAATCTGCGAAAGTTCATTTGTACAAATTGAAGTGTTTCCGGTAAGCGCACCAATTTTAGGTTTGGGCAATACAATTACACGAGTAGTATCAAATCCAAAGCAGGTTTCTGCCTGCGCTTCAAGAATAAGCAGTAGCGTATCGGGTGCCGAGCCGTTATTAAGCATTGTAAACTGAATTGTTTCAGTGTTTGGAAACCGCAAATCGGGATTTGTGGTAATCCACTTATATTTAACCCCTAACTGAGCCACTGAAGCGAGTGTGATAGTATCTTCGCTACAAACGGTATAACTGTTTTCAAGCGTAAGTTCTACTTTGGGAATTACATTGATATTTACCGTATCGAAAGCCGTACATTGAGTGATGGTATCTGTTACTTTTAAAATATAGGTTTGGAAAAAATCGGTAATCCCGACAGAAGAAAACGTAGGTTCAGCTAAAGTGGAATCGCTTAAAAAACTAGCGCGGTTCCATTCATATTTAAGATTGGGTAAGAGAGGAGTCCCTATTTTTATGCTGTCGCCTTCGCATAATGCCAATATATCGCCCCCTGCATTTACCGTAGGTTTTGCAAAAAACGCAACATTTAAAGTGTCGAAAGCAACGCATTTAGTTTCGATATTTAAAACGGTAACTACATACTTAATAGTCGTATCTTGAAGTACCTCTAAAGAAAAGGTAGGATTTTCAATTTGCTGGTTGTTTATTCCAACCTCGGTATTCCATAAAAATGTAAGTAAACTGTCTTGCAAAAGTAGCGGAGGGCTATAGGTGTTGTTAGCACAAACAGAAATGCTATCAGGATACGACAAAACAACGGGGGGGATGCTTTGTAAGACGATATTTCTGGAAGTATCGCTGCAACTAGTGGAGTTAATCACTAAGCGATACTCTCCCTCCAAAGTAGTTTCTAAAAGCGGATTTTTTGCATTAAGAATGTCTATTTTGTTGCGCTGCCATTGGTACTGGTAACCCTGAACGGTATCGGCTTGAAGCCTTGCTGCTGAACTATTACAGAACAGTAGTGTATCGCCTGCATTAATTCGAGGGACTTGAATAGCCTCAGTTTTTAGATAAATAATCCTAGAAGTATCAGAACAAAGTTCATTGTTTACAAAGGCGCGATATTCCCCTTCCTGCGAAGCAGTTAGTGATAAACTTGTGGCATTCTCAATATTTTTATTGTTGAATTGCCATTGAATAGACTGTGCATTGAGCGTATCGGCAAGAAACTCGGTACTTTCCCCAAAACATATTTTAAGCGTATCGGGCAATGGAATGGCAACAGAAGGATTGGGTAAAACGATGATTTTTATAGTTGCAGAAGTATCGGTACAACTCCCATTTACCGAGGCAATGGCATAATATACTCCGCTAGAATCTACTTGTAAAGAGGTTGATTGCGCGTTTTCTATTGCTGCGTTATCACGGTACCATTGAATACCGCTGTTGTCGAATGTATTAATTTTTAACAGAAGAGAGTCTCCTTGGCAAATCGTTGTATCTCGGCTGAAATTCAGCGCTGCCTTGGCAAGGTTTACCTCAATTTTAAGCGTATCAGTAGCGGTACAACTTCCTCTTTTTAAATGCCAAACCAATAAATTCTCACCGTTTGCCAAATTATCTATACGAACGTTGGTTTGTGTGGAATCTCCCAAAAAATTTGCGGTCCCTTTCACAACTTCCCAATAACCTGTTTCATTAAGGTTGAAAGGATTTGCATTGAGCGCATAGGTTGTTGGGTTACAAAGCGTAGTATCGGCGGCAACTTGTGTAGTTAATAGGGATATTTCAAAAGATAAATCATTGATAATGGTGTAAAGACTGTCTTTTGTAGGGAGAATTCTGATTTTGTATGCCTCCCCTAAAGGAATTTTGGGGGGCAACGAAAAGCTAATCATTCCCTCAGAAGCACTCTCTTGATTAAAGGTAGCCGTATTTAAATCAGTGGGGGTGGTGAAGTCGCCGTTTTCATCAGAAAGTTGCAAAGTCCCTTCAAAAGGTAAACTAGGCAATATTTTATAAGTAAGGATTAACGCTTGTTCAGGGCAAAAAAGAGCTTCAATCGTTTGCGTTTTTACATCGGCAATTTTTTCGATAATTATTTCGCCAATTACTTTCACTTCTGTTTCAACTGTATCGCTTTTACAGCCCTCTGCCGAAGTGGCTACTACTTGATAAGCCCCCGCATTTTCAAAAGTGGCATTATCAATTAAAGGATTTTGTTCGGTAGAACTGAAATTATTTGGACCGAACCACTCGTAAGTAACATTGGGCAAAATTACCCCACTAGCCTCTAGCCGAATTTGTTCTCCTGATTTTACGGGGCTGTTACTGTTCGCAATTAACCCTTCCACAGCCGCTACTTCTATGGTGATACTTCGTGAATAAGTATTACCACACAGGTCAGAACCAGTGATTGTGTAAGTCGTTGTTTCAGTGGGGATAGCCTTTGGGAGGAGCGTGTTAGCCTCAATTAAAGTATTGGCAGGCGCCCAGCTAAAGTTTTCGATACCTCCACCAAAAGCAGCAATTTGCACGGTGTCGCCCAAACAAATGTTAGAAGCAGAGGCGTTTAGCCGCAAAGCTGTATTTTGAAAAAAAAAGTTGGGTTGTGGTGCGAAACCGTCAATATTACCTACGGAAGTGCTAAAGCTCAATTTACCTGCTTGGATATCGGAATTTCCTCCCCTCACATTGGGGCAGTTAATAACCCCCAACTGGTTGCTGCTACCACTTACCAAAAAGTACAGCCTACCATCTATAGAAAGTTGAAAATCTAACACGAAATTAGAGAGAACTCCTCCTGTAACATTTTGTAATAATAGTTTGCTAGATCGTACACTCGCTTCATCTCCTGCATTTAAATCATACTGTGCAATTACTTGCCCACTGCCTTCATACAGGTATCGGCTATTGGGTGAGAAGCCTGCGGCGCGTTTTTCACCAATTAAAGTGAGTTCTGTTTCTAATGTAATGATACTTCTAAAGAAGCCGCTTGTGTTATCGAAGGAAACTACTTGTACTTCGCTGAATAGGGGTAGAGGGTCTGCTATTA
>CAZFQW010000057.1:0-11441 GCA_964521225.1 uncultured Roseobacteraceae bacterium | reverse complement strand
CTTTTGAGCGATGGGGAAAACACTGCCGGAAGTATAGACCCTATTACCTCGGCGAACATGGCATACGCTTACGGCATTAAAATGTATTCGATAGGCGTTGGCAAAGAAGGAAAAGTACCCTTCGGCACAGATATGTTTGGCAGAACTCGCTACATAGAGCAAAGTTTAGATGAAACCGTCTTGAGGGAAATTGCCAAAATAGGCGAAGGCGAATATTTCAGAGCCACCAATAACGATGCTTTAGACGAGGTTTTTAAGCTGATTGATAAGTACGAAAAAGCTGAAATTAAGGAAACAAGGTATAAAAATACCGAAGACTTCTATCAGGTATACTTATTCTATGGGATTATCTTTTTCTTCATGTGGATGCTTTCCAAAAGTACCTTTATGGTGAATGCGCTAGAAGATTAGTCTAAGGTTTTATAACTCCTTGAAAAGCATTTCCCCTGCTAAAACTTCAACGTCTAGGTAATTTTCGGCAGGAGGAATCGGGCATTCATAAATATCGTTATAAGCGCAGTAGGGGTTATAAGCTCTATTGAAATCTATTTCAATAGTAGTTTGCTGCTCATTTATTTCAATATCAATATATCTGCCCGCTCCGTAAGTAGCTCTACCGCTAGTAACATCGGTAAATGGAATAAAAATAGTTTTACTTGATTGGCCGGGCATCGGCCTCACAGATTTTAACAAAAGGAGTTCAAGTCGCTTTCCTTTCAAGTTAAATACAGCTTTTCCATATTTTAAATACTGCTGAATATTTCCTGTTGAGGTTGTCATGCTCACAAATTCTTTCAGTTTAAACCGCTCAACAATGGCTTCGGTTCGGTAAGTTATGTCGGGCTGATAGTATTTCAATCCAGAAAATTTTTCTTTTTGGGTTGAAGAAAGGGGCGATTGGCTGTTCTTTAAAAAGAAATTATCTTTCTCTTCTCGTTGCTCTTCGATTTGCTTTATATAGTCTTTACTGAGGCTCTGATCCGAAAGCGAATAGATCATTACCAAGCCTACAACCACTATCACCCCTACAAAAAAGAAGTACTTACTTTTCATAAACTTAAGTTTTCAATCGAAATAATAATTAACGTAAGATTTGCAGAAACAAAGCTAAAATCTCTATAAAAAGAGGATTTTGCGAACTGAAGGGCTGATAGTGTGGTAGCAAACTGTTCACCAGAAGCATACAGATTCCTTCACTGCGTTCGGAACGATTTATATTATTAACTATGAGATACTAAATGAAACCCTCACGTTAATTACCCACCTACCTACCCTAGTATACCCTCATCGGCAAAGCTAAAATAGCCATGGTTTGTAAATATCAGATGGTCTAAGATAGGTAAATCGAGCATTCTACCCCCTTCTACAACTTTTTTGGTTAGCCTTTTATCTGCTTCAGAAGGTTTTAAATTGCCCGAAGGGTGGTTATGTACTAAAATAAGTGAAGAAGCTTTGCTATCGAGTGCTGCTTTAAAAATGAGCTTAGGGTCTGCAACAGTGCCCGAAATCCCTCCTTTGCTAATGGCCTCTTTTTTAATTACCATGTTGGCTTTGTTAAGCAATATAATCCAGAACTCTTCATGCATTAAATCCAATAGCTCGGGTAATATACATTGGTAAGCGTCATTAGAGGAGGTAATCTGCATTTTTTGTATTATATCAGCACTTTTTCTGCGCCTACCCAATTCTAAGGCACTCATAATAGTGAGGGCACGTGCTTCGCCAATACCGGGTAGTTTGGTGAGGTCTTTTAACCCAAAAAGAGCTAGCTCGTTAAGGTTATGGTTGGCGGCTTTTAATAATGCCTTGGCAACATCTACAGCACTTAACGAAGTAGTACCTGAGCCAATTAAAATGGCAATTAACTCTGCATCGGAAAGAGCTGCTTTGCCTTTTAGCATGAGCTTTTCACGTGGGCGGTCTTCTTCTGCCCAGCTTTTTATTCCCGTTTCTCTTTTGTTTTTTTCAGGCATAAGCTGAAATCTATTCATTGAAATTGAATTCAAAGATAGTATATCAAATTAATTTCTGATGTCGTAAAAAAAACAGGTGAAACGATAACTAATGAGCTGATACAAGGCGTTTTTTTTTGAAGTTAGGCTTTTGCTTCTTCTATGCTTTTTGCGATTTTTTCAGCTTCCTCCATTTTGAGGGCATACCCTTGGATGTCTCCATTTCTTTGCAGTTGCATTGCTTCTTCTAACTTCTTTTTATATTCTTTTTCTAGTTTTTTGGTAGGTTTTTTTTTGAACATTCCGAACATAGCAATTTATTTAATTGAGTTTACAGTCGATTAACTAGAATTTTCAACAGAAAGCTAAGTAGATATGTTTAGAATTTGATAGTGTTCTTTATTCTATCTCAATTTGTTGATACTAGGTTAATGCAGGTTTAGAGGGCTTTGGGAACGATGATATCCAATATTTCGTCAAGGTATTTTCGATTGTTTGCAAGGCGAGGTACTTTGTGCTGCCCACCTAGTTTACCCCTACTTTTCATCCAGTTATAAAAAGTCCCTTTAGGTACATTGTGCACTACGGGTTTTACGAGGGCGAGGTCTTTATGCCTTTTTGCTTCGTAGTCAGAGTTAAGCGTTTTAAGCGAGGTGTCGAGTGTATCAATAAACAAATCTAAGGAAGTAGGTTCTTTTTCAAATTCTATAACCCACTCGTGCCCTCCGCGTTTCCCTTTTTCTAGGTAAATAGGGCCGGCAGTAAAGTTGCTAATACGAGCATCGGCGACTGTGCATGCTTCGATAATGGCTTGTTCCGCATTTTCTATGACGATTTCTTCTCCAAAAGCATTTATAAAGTGTTTGGTTCTTCCCGAGATTTTAATTCTAAAAGGATTTGTGCTAGTGAACCGTATTGTGTCGCCGATAAGATACCGCCATAAACCTCCATTTGTAGTAATAAGTAAAGCGTAATTTTCACCAACTTCAACTTGATCTAAGCCAATTACTTTTGGGTCGTCTTTTCCTACCTCGTTCAAGGGAATGAACTCATAATAAACACCGTAGTCTAGCATTAGGAGCATCTCGTCGGGTTCAGTAGTGTCTTGTATTCCAAAGAAACCCTCCGAAGCATTATAAATTTCCATATAATGCATGTCGTTGGAGGGGAGCAAGTTTTTGAAAGTATCTCTGTAAGGACCAAAAGCAACCGCACCATGCCCAAACATCTCTAGGTTTGGCCACACCTCAAGGATGTTCTCTTTCCCTGTAATTTCTAATATTCTTTGAAGCAAAACTAAAGTCCAAGTAGGAACACCAGCGATGTTGGTAACATTCTCGTTGAGGGTTGTTTGCGCCATTTTTTCAATTTTAGATTCCCACTCGTCCATGAGTGCAATCTCTAAACTGGGTGCTCTCATCAGTTCTGCCCAAAAAGGCAGATTTTTCATAATGATTGCCGATACATCGCCGCAATACGAATTTTTGCTATGTTCGTTTTTTTGAAGACTTCCTCCCACTGCTAAAGATTTCCCTGTGAAAATCTTCGTATTAGGATTGCGGTTAATGTAAATGGCTAATAAGTCTTTACCCGCTTTGTAATGGCACTCTTCGAGCGATTCTTTTGAAATAGGGATAAACTTACTTTTGGCATTGGTAGTCCCCGACGATTTTGAAAACCATTTCACTTCGGTAGGCCATAATAAGCCCTGCTCGCCTTTAAGTAGTCGGTCTATGTAAGGGAATAACTCTTCGTAGGTGGTAATAGGAACTTGTTTTTTATACTGTTCAATGTTTCTAATGTCATTGTAGCCATATTTTTTACCCCACTCAGTAAGTCGGCCTTGTTTTAATAAATCCTCAAGAATAGTCTGTTGCGTTTGGTGCGGATGAAGCATAAAATGTTCAATCTGCGCCATGCGCTTACTAATAACCCAACTTACAAAGAAATTAAGCAACTCCATATTACGATATAGCTTAAAATTTTAGCTAAAGATATGTTTTAAAACAGAAACCTATACTTAGGCACAAAAACGGAAACTATCTAAACTAAGGCATTTGTGCAAATGAAACTTAATTTGCTATCTATCGCGAAGCACTCGAACTTCTTTTTAACTCAAAGGCTTCTCCTAAGTATTTAGCCCTTACCTGAGCATTGGCGGATAAGTCTTCGGGGGTTCCGTCGGCAAATATTTTTCCATCGAAAAGTAAATAGGCTCTATCGGTAATAGAGAGGGTTGCATTTACATTATGGTCTGTAATTAAAATTCCAATATTTTTCTCTTTTAGTTTAGAGACAATCTTTTGAATGTCTTCTACTGCAATGGGGTCTACACCGGCGAATGGCTCATCGAGCAAAACAAATTTTGGATCTACAGCAAGTGCACGTGCAATTTCGGTTCTTCTTCTTTCCCCACCCGAGAGCTGAATCCCTAAGCTTTTTCTTACCTTCTGCAATTCAAACTCTTCAACCAGCGACTCTACTTTGTCTTTCTGCTCGTTTTTAGAAAGTTTAGAAAGTTGTAGAGGTGCCAAAATATTTTCTTCAACGGTTAGCTTTCTAAATACCGAAGGCTCTTGTGCTAAATATCCCAGTCCTTTTTTAGCTCTTTTATACATAGGGAGTTTCGTGATATTTTCTTGATCCAGAAAAACACTTCCCTCATTAGGCTTAATAAGGCCAACAATCATATAAAAAGTAGTAGTTTTTCCGGCGCCGTTAGGTCCTAACAAACCAACAATTTCTCCTTGTGCTACTTGGATAGAAACGTTATCGACAACCTGTCTTTTTCCGTATTTTTTAACTACTGATTCTGCTCTTAAAATCATGTGTATATAGATTGATGGGTAATTAATATCTGGCAAATATAGTTTTCCTCTTTTTTCTAAAACTGACAAAAGAATAAGAATTAGGAGATTCAGAGAAAACGCAACTTTTTATAGCATCCTTACTACTAATTTTAACATTATTTTACTTTGCATCTTCTTTAAAAAAATGGCTTGAGGCTTTTTGAGAAGATTTTATCCCAAATCCTAATCATATATTTCAGCCATTTTTGATATTAAGCTTAAATATTAGCCAAGTTCAATGTAAATTGCCACTGAAAATGTTTTCCCTAACCTTATATCATAGATAAGAAATAATGAGTGTTTTAGTAAACAAAGATTCCAAGATAATAGTACAGGGCTTTACAGGTTCTGAAGGTACTTTTCATGCACAACAAATGATTGAGTACGGCACTAATGTAGTAGGCGGAGTAACGCCTGGTAAAGGCGGACAAACGCACTTAGAAAAGCCTGTATTTAATACAGTAACCGACGCTGTAAACGAAACTGGTGCAGATGTTTCAATTATTTTTGTTCCGCCTGCTTTTGCTGCCGATGCGGTAATGGAAGCTGCCGATGCGGGTATTAAAGTAATTATTACAATTACAGAAGGAATTCCTACAAAAGATATGATTAAGGTGAAAGAATACCTTTCTAACAAAGAGGTGAGAATGGTAGGACCTAACTGCCCAGGAGTAATTACACCCGGAGAAGCTAAAGTTGGAATTATGCCAGGTTTTGTTTTCAAGAAAGGGAAAATCGGGATTGTTTCTAAATCGGGAACACTTACTTACGAAGCGGCTGATCAAGTAGTAAAAGCAGGTTTGGGCATTACAACCGCCATAGGTATTGGGGGCGATCCAATTATAGGGACTTCTACAAAAGATGCCGTAGAACTTTTAGTAAACGACCCTGAAACAGAAGCCATTGTAATGATTGGCGAGATTGGTGGCAACTATGAGGCAGAAGCTGCCCGTTGGTTAAAAGCACAGGGAAATCCTAAACCAGTTGTTGGTTTTATTGCGGGGCAAACCGCACCAAAAGGAAGAAGAATGGGGCATGCAGGTGCTATTATCGGAGGAAAAGACGATACGGCAGAAGCTAAAATACAGATTATGGAAGAGTGTGGCTTATATGTTGCCAAATCTCCAGCAGATATTGGTATCACTATGTTAAAAGCACTTGGCAAATAGATATACACAATTTAAACAAAAGAGAAACCTCTGTAATGCCATTGCAGAGGTTTTTTTTATACTTTCCTTGTTTTCTGATAGTTAAGCGAAATGCTGAGATAAGTTTGACATTTCTTATGATTTCTTTCTGTGTTAAACACTGTTAAATATCAGGTTAACAGATAGTTAGAAAATATTTTTGCATTCCAAATCAAATAAAAAAGTATTGGCAAAAAAGAATATCAAAGTTGTTTTAATCTTAATGACTTTAGCACTCACAGGGCTAATTTCACTTCAATTTTATTGGATAAGCACAGGAGTTGAAACCAACAAAGAGCAGTTCAGCAGAGATATAAGGGCAATTTTAGATGTGGTAATTCGTAAGGTTGAGAAACAAGATGCACTGTATCTTACCAAAAGTAAAATCGATAATATCGAGAATGATTTCTACTCTTTAGAAACCGACTCTTTGGGCACGGCACGTTGGAAAGAGCAACAAACCATAAGAATAAAGCAAAGTTTCAGCTCTGAAAAATTAGAGAAAGAAGGTTTTGCCTACGAGGTAGAAGAAGAAGCTGTTATTAGCACAACAGGTATTGCCAGAAAAAACAAAGTTAACGACGACAAAGCCGAAAGTCTCATTAAAATTAATCCCGGTCTCGAAGAACTCATTACCAGATCCGACACGCTACGGTACCTTAATCAGCTAAGCCCCTCTCAAACAATTCGTCTAGTTCAAAAATCAAACATCGTTTCTTCTATCCTAAACGATATGATTTTGGCAGATAGCAGCAGATCAATACAAGATAGAGTCAGCATGAGTATTATTGACTCGCTAATTAGGCAAGAAATGAAAAGTAAAGGGATAGATATAGAGTATCAATTTGGAGTAATTGACTACCGAAAAGAAGGAAACCCTCAATTTATTTACAGCAATCAGCCTAATATTGAAGAGGTGTTGCTCTCTTCTTTGTACAAGGCACAGTTATTTCCTTCCGATTACTACGAAAATTTCAATTATTTAAGCCTGAACTTTCCCAACAAGAACAAGTATATTTTTACAGAACTTATTTCCGTTCTAGTAGCTTCGGCAGGGTTTATACTATTAATAGCAGTTGGTTTTGCGGTAGCAATCTCCACTATACTAAGGCAAAAAAGAATGTCTGATATCACAAAAGACTTCATTAGCAATATGACTCATGAGCTAAAAACCCCTATCGCTACGGTTTCCCTAGCCTGTGAAGCTTTAATGGATCCAGACATCAGGAAAATGCCCACACAAGGAAGCAGATACCTTGCAATGATTCAGGAAGAAAACAACCGATTGGCACTACAAGTAGAAAAGGTACTTCAAATTGCACGGCTCGATAGGGGCGATTTTAAACTTAAAATTGTTCCCTTAGATATCCATAATATCATTGAAACGGCAGTTAGAAATATTAAAATACAGGTAGAACAGAGAGAAGGCAGTATAAAAACGGTTCTTGAAGCTGAAAATCCTTATATTGAGGGAGATGAGGTGCACGTTGCCAATATAATTAATAACCTACTTGATAATGCCAACAAATACTCTCCTGAAACACCAGAGATATCTATTAATACAGTGAGCAACCACCAGGGAGTAAGAATCTTTGTTTCAGATAAAGGGCAAGGTATTTCAAGAGAAATGAGAAATAAAATTTTTGATAAATTTTACCGTGTTCCTACCGGAAATTTACATGATGTGAAAGGATTTGGTCTAGGACTTAGTTATGTAAAAACCATGACCGAAGCACATTATGGCAATATTTCTGTTAAAAGCGAACTAGGAAAAGGAAGTACTTTTATAATATTCTTACCATACAAACATGAGCAATCCTAAAATATTATTAGTAGAAGACGACCCTAACTTAGGGCAGTTATTAAAGGAGTATTTAGATGTAAAGGGCTATGAAACTACACTTTGTAGAGACGGCGAGTCCGGTCTAAGAACTTTTAAAAAGTTAACTCCCAATCGCGAAGAGTTCGATATGTGTATCTTCGATGTAATGATGCCCAAGATAGACGGGTACTCCCTTGCAGAGCAGGTAAGAGAACTCGATGAAGAAATCCCCATCGTTTTTTTAACAGCTAAAGCTTTAAAAGAAGATGCCATACAAGGCTTCCATGTAGGGGCAGACGACTATGTTACAAAACCCTTTAGTATGGAGGAACTTTTAATGCGTATAAAAGCAATTCTTAAAAGAACCTCGAAAGCGGATCAAGAAAAAGAGCAGCAAAGTAAGTTTGAAATTGGAGAGTTTATTTTCGATTCAGATGCACAAAAACTTACGCGAGAAGGCGACGAGCAAAAACTTACCTCTAAAGAATCGGCATTGTTAAGGCTGCTCTGCCTCAGAAAAAACCAGATGTTAGATCGCTCTATTGCACTCAAGAAAATTTGGTTCGACGACAACTACTTCAACTCCAGAAGCATGGACGTTTACATCACTAAACTTAGAAAGTATTTGAAACCAGACCCCAACCTTCAAATTATGAATGTACATGGGCAAGGCTTTAAATTAGTAGAGTTAAAATCTTAAATACCTTTTGGGTTCTTAAAGTAAATACCATTTTTTTTATGAGTGGCTATGGATGTTGCCAAATGTGTGAAAGAGAAAAACCGCTCACATTCCATCATTTAATTCCTAAAAAAAATCACAGAAAAAACTGGTTTAAAAGAAACTTCTCTAAGCAGGAAATGAAAAGGCGGGGCATTATGGTATGCCGAGAGTGTCATTATAAAATCCACCAAGTACACGACGAAAAAACACTAGGGAAACACTATAACCACTTAGACTTGCTGCTAGCAGATGCTGAAATCGCTAAATTTATAAAGTGGGTAAAGAAAAAAAAGTAAAATTTTTACTAGTGTCATATTCATCGAAACCTTATTTTAGTAATACATTTAGTTGTTTACCTAAAGCATTTACAACATGCTGTATAAACAATAGTGTTGTTTGTGCGAACAATAACAGAACTATTTTAGCAGTACTATTGCTATCAGCATAGGAGTTTTACCACTTTATAAAATAAATATATACACTTAGAACTTCATATTTTAATGCAAAAAGAACATCGAAACAGACCCAGCTTTAAAAACGAAGTTGGATTTGGACTTATTCACTTAGCCCCGCTTTTCGCTTTTTGGACGGGCTTTACACTGTTCGATTGGATAGTGTGTTTTAGCCTATATGTAATAAGAATGTTTTTTATTACAGGAGGGTATCATAGGTATTTTGCGCATCGCTCTTACAAAACTTCAAGAGCTTTTCAGTTTTTCTTGGCTTTTATGGCTCAGACTTCTGTACAAAAAGGGGCATTATGGTGGGCGGCTCATCATAGAGAGCACCACAGGCATAGCGACCAACCCGAAGATCCTCATTCAATGAAAATATATGGATTTTTATATTCTCATTTGGGTTGGATTTTAGGACCAGATTACAAACAAACAAAGTATGGTTTAATCAAAGATTTCACAAAGTACAAAGAGCTGGTATTCTTGAATAAATATCATTTAATTCCTCCAATAGCTTTGGTAGCTACGGTATATATTTTAGGCTGTATTGTAAATGGAGGAGGTATTGAAGCCATTGGTACTACAGCAGGAGTATCTACCCTATGGATTGGCTTTTTCTTAAGTACGGTCTTCTTATACCATGGTACTTTTTGTATCAATTCGTTAACACACTACTTTGGTAACCAGCGATATAAAACAGGCGATGAGTCAAGAAATAATTTTTGGTTAGCACTTATTACTTTAGGTGAAGGATGGCACAATAACCACCATTACTACCCAATGACTACCAAAGCAGGGTTTTTCTGGTGGGAAATAGATATTACTTATTACGTGTTGAAATTATTCTCTTATTTAGGGCTTGTTTGGGATTTTAGAGGAGTGCCTAAACATATAAAGTATTCCGAGAATTTAGAAGATGCTCAAAAAAAGAAACGAGAGATGGTTGCGTAAACAAAAAAAAGCTCCTAAAGAAACGTAGGAGCTTTTTTTATTTCTGATAGTTTGATTCTGAATACTCAATTTCTTTTACTTCAAGAGTGGTTTTTACCTCCTGCCCTTCTGCATAAGTAATATTACCACTCATTTTAAGAATAACTTCTTTATCGGCTTCTAATAGCGTTAAGCCTTCTACCAAGTTATTCGTCTCTTTTCCATTAATTAGATAGTACAACTCTTGCCCACGTCTCTTTACTTCAATTAGGTTAAAAACTATTGCCTTTTGTGAGGCACCTTCCTCTATTTTTACAATTGAGTCAGCAGTGGTAATTAAAAGAGTATCAACTGTAATCGTGTCTGTGCTTACAATTATTTCTTCTTCAGTATTTTTAATTACCTCATCAATTTTAGTTGAGTTGTTAGTTTCAGTTGCAGAAATGGTATCAGTAGGTAATTGTGAGGCCATTAAAGTATCTGTAATGGTATTGAGCCCTTGAGTGCCATTACCTTGTTTATTTGAAATCCCCCAGTAATCATTCAAAAAAATGAGAATGATGAATACTAAACCAATAAATACAGTGAGCTGAATCCGTCTTTTAAAAGCTTTCATGGGTTGGTTGTTTGAAATGGGTAAAACCCAAAGTTGGAGAAAAATATTTTGCGATAGCCACCTTCGTTCTGTAGCGTTTCTTGGTAAAACCTTTCAATCGTTTTTTCAGATTCTTGAATGACCCCACGCATGGCTTCGTTTGCATGCCCAAAGGTAAACAGCACTACTTCTCCTAGTTTATTATCGCCCTTCTTTCGCTGGGCATAGAATTCTTTTAAAGTACTGTATAGTTCTTCGTTAAATGCACTGACGAGCTCTGGGTTGAACGTTCCGGTTTCTTCATTGAACTTATTAAGAGAAATGCCTGCTGGTGTTCTATCAATCCAAATTGCATTGCTATCGCTAAGGTAAATACTTATCGTGGTAGCGTAAGCATTTAACTCCCCTAAAATATACACTTGTTCCACAAAAGAAGCCGAAGGTTGCAGCTCAATTTTTTCAACTCTTTCTAAAAAATTCTGATAATCTAATTCGGTTAAGTCTCCCTCTTCATTTTGCCGTTTTAACTCAAGTTTCTCTTCTTCAAAAAACAACGACATTTTTTCATTGACTTGGGCGAGCGTATTGTCAAGTACTTTTTTCTGGGTTTTGAGTTCTCGTTCGTATTGTAGCACCCTTATTTGCGATGAATCTAAATTTTCTTTATACTGTTTTAGTTCGGCATCTTTGTTTTCAATTTCAAGCGAAAGCAAAGTGTTTTCATGTTTTTGAAGCTCTAAATCCAACTGTTTTTCGTTTACAGTTTCTCTGTTATTAATCATAAAGGCAAAAATAATGATTAAAAAAACATCGAGTAAAGGGGTAAGCTCAACTATACTTCTAAGCTTCATTACAGTATAATTTAGTTTGCGATATACTTTTTAAATACAGAACTTATTTTAAGCTGTTTCTCTGCATTATTGGAAATTT